>NZ_JAURXB010000256.1 GCF_030654605.1 Bradyrhizobium sp. | reverse complement strand
CCCGATGCGCCCGATAGCCGCGTGTGCAATGGGTAGTGGTAGAAGGCACACGCGTTAGTCAGGTCACACCGGAATCACCCGGCACTCCCCGCGCAATGGTTTACGGCTTATACGTGATCGCCTCGGCGAGCCCTGCGCTTTTGCCACCGTCATCCGCAGCACCTCGAGCTGCGAACTTGACACCAGCCTTTGGGGTGTCAGGACCACACGATTTCGCCGTCCGCTTCAGACGCCCTGGTCGGGAGCGCCATCCACGTCCACCGCATCCCCGTCCCGCATCGGTGACCTTGCGCAATGCCCCTCTGAGTGGGACGGGATGGCTATGGATATAACCCGGCTTTCATTTCTGAGAAACAGAATTATTTTTGATTCGAGGGCTTGACACGACTTCCGATAAACCGAAGTGATTTGCCCGTCGGGTCGTCACACACCGTCACATTTACCTCGTCGCACGGATCAGCCGATCTGGCGCGTCTTGCGGCAACCACGACAAAAACCCGTAATAGCCCGGAGATACTTTTGGGGATCAGCCGGTAAAACGACCGTCAGATCACAGGACAAGTGTATCGAACATGGCGGTCATCTCATTTCTACTGGCGCTCCTGCTCGGCGGCACCGCGTTCCTGTTCAAGCAGGCCGCTTCGCAGATTGCCGTCGGCACATCCTGGGCCGGCGAGGTCTGCTCGACCTCGCAGATGTTCTGTCACCATCCGGAATAACTCGCCTATGCCGGCTTCGGACTGATGACGGTCGCGATCGGGACCAAGCTCGGCGAGTTGGGGCGCTAGAGCGGCGCGCCCTCACGCCTTCTTCAGAAACTCCGTGCGCAGCACCAGGCCCTTGACCTTGTCGGTGCGGCCTTCGATCTCGTCGGCATTGTCGGTGAGGTGAATGCCCCTGATCATGGTGCCGCGCTTCAGCACCGTCGATGAGCCCTTCAACTTGAGGTCCTTGATCAGCGTGACGCTGTCGCCCTCGGCAAGCAGTGCGCCGTTTGAGTCGCGTACCTTGATGTCCATGTGGTGATGTCCCTGGTGCTTGAGATGGTGAGTGCTGTCTTTCTTCCTTCTCCCCTTGTGGGAGAAGGTGGCGCTGACGAAGTCAGCGCCGGATGAGGGGTATCTATCTGCGGAGACAGACCCCTCACCCGTCCGCGATGCTTCGCTTCGCGGCCACCCAAGAGCGAGCTTCGCTCGTCTCGGCTCCCACAAGGGGAGAGGGAAGGAAGAAAGGGGCCGTGCCCGATTCGTACTATCCCAGTTCGATCTCTTCGGTGATCTCGTGCGTCAGGCTGACGCCGCCGATGGTCAGCACCATCTTCGCCGGCAGCTTTTCATTGCCCTTGAGGCGGCCGGCCGCGACCGCTTCGCGCACCGCTTTCTCGATCTCGCGCTGCGAGGTGATGCCGACCTTCTTGAGAAAGCCGCGAAGGCTCGAGTTGAACTTGTCTTCGTTCATGATGGTCTCCCTGATTTACGGCCGTGTCGGATTGTTGAGCATGTATTCGCCGAGATTGCGCTGCCGCTTGTCGGCGCGCGAATTGGCGTTGGCGCGCTGGACGTCGCGGTCCTTGCGGCAATTGACATAGTCCGGCGAGCCGGCGGCATGGCTGCGGGCGCAGAACGCGTCGTCGTCCCCTGAGGTGTCGACCATGGTCGGCTGTCCGCGCTCGAGGCAGCCCGCGAGCAGGGGCGCGAGGAGCAGGAGTGCCAGAAGCGTTCGTGGGGAGTTAGGGCGCATTTTTCGATCCATTGTCCCATTTCGTCATTGCCGGGCTTGACCCGGCAATCCATCGAAAACAAGGCGTTTTTTGAAGAATGATGGATGCCCGGGTCAAGCCCGGGCATGACGAGTAGTGGTGTCATTCCGGGATGGTCCGAAGGACCAGACCCGGAATCTGAAGATTCCGGGTTCGCGCTGCGCGCGCCCCGGAATGACAGTGCTGCAATCACACCCTGCCCTTCAGCGCGCCCTCGATCTCCTCCAGCACCTTGGGATCCTCGATGGTGGCGGGCATCGACCATTGGTCGCCGTCGGCGATCTTCTTGATGGTGCCGCGCAGAATCTTGCCGGAGCGGGTCTTCGGCAGCCTTCCAACCGTGATCGCGAGCTTGAACGCCGCGACCGGGCCGAGCTTTTCACGGACCAGCGCCACGATTTCCTTTTCGATCTCGGCATGGCTGCGCGTCACGCCGGCCTTCAGCACCAGGAAGCCGCAGGGCACCTCGCCCTTGATGGCGTCCTTGATGCCGAGCACCGCGCATTCGGCGACGTCGGGATGCGCGGCGAGAATCTCCTCCATGCCGCCGGTCGAGAGCCGGTGGCCGGCGACGTTGATGATGTCGTCGGTGCGGCCCATCACGAAGACGTAGCCGTCTTCATCCATGTAGCCGGCGTCGGAGGTTTTGTAGTAGCCGGGGAATTCGTTGAAATAGGCTTCCTTGCAGCGCTCGTCCTGCTCCCACAGGGTCGGCAGGCAGCCCGGCGGCATCGGCAGCTTGATCACGATCGAGCCCATGGTGCCTGATGGCAACGGCTTCGAGGCTTCGTCGACCACCTCGACCTGATAGCCCGGCATCGGCACCGTCGGCGAGCCGTGCTTGACCGGCAGCATCCCGAGGCCGACCGGATTGCCGGCAATGCACCAGCCGGTTTCGGTCTGCCACCAGTGGTCGATGACAGGCACCTTCAACTGCTGCTCGGCCCATTCCACCGTCGGCGGATCGGCGCGCTCGCCGGCCAGAAACAGCGTGCGGAATTTCGAAAGGTCGTATTGCCGGATGAACTTGCCGTCCGGGTCCTCCTTCCTGATGGCGCGGAACGCGGTCGGCGCGGTGAACAACGCCACCGCCTTGTGCTCGCTGATGACGCGCCAGAACGCGCCGGCATCCGGCGTGCCGATCGGCTTGCCCTCATACCTGATCGAGGTCGCGCCATGCAGCAGCGGGCCGTAGATGATGTAGCTGTGGCCGACCACCCAGCCGATATCCGAGCCGCACCACCAGACCTCGCCCGGCTTGACGCCATAGAGGTTGAACATCGACCATTTCAGCGCGACCAGATGCCCGCCATTGTCGCGCACCACGCCCTTGGGTTTGCCCGTCGTGCCGGAGGTATAGAGAACATAGAGCGGATCGGTCGCCAGAACCGGCACGCATTCCGCGGACTTCTTCGCGGCGATGGCTTTGGCTCGCAGCTCGGCCCAGTCGTGATCGCGGCCGGCAACGAGATTGCATCCGTGCTGCGGCCGCTGCAGGATGATGCAGGTCTCAGGCTTCACGCTGGAGAGCTTTATCGCTTCGTCCAGCAGCGGCTTGTACTGCACGATGCGGCCGGGCTCGAGCCCGCAACTCGCCGAGAAGATCAGTTTCGGCTTGGCGTCCTCGATCCGGGTGGCGAGTTCTTTCGCGGCAAAGCCGCCGAACACCACGGAATGCACCGCGCCGATCCGCGCGCAGGCCAGCATTGCCACCATGGCTTCCGGCACCATCGGCATATAGAGGATGACGCGGTCGCCCTTGGTCACCCCGAAATCCTGCATGATGGCGGCCAGCGTCTTCACCTCATGCAGCATCTCGGCATAGGTGAATTTGGTGATGGCGCTCGTTCCCGAAGAACCTTTTTCCAAAGAACTTGCCAGCGGCGAATCGTGGATCAGCGCCAGCTGATCGGCGCGTCCGTCAGCGACATGGCGATCGAGCGCGTTGTAGCAGGTGTTGACCAAGGCGCCGGCGAACCAGCGGCCGTAAAGCCCCATGGCAGGGTCGAACACCTTCTTCGCCGGCTCGATCCAGTCGATCTCGCGCGCCGCCTCGCCCCAAAACCCCTCGGGATCCCGAAGCGAGCGGGCATGGGCCTCGTGGTAGCGGCTGGTGGTCTGGATGTTCATGGCGTCGCTCCCGTCTTCACGTCATGCCCGGGCTTGTCCCGGGCATCCACGTCTTTTCTGCCGTTCGGCCAGGCAGACGTGGATGGCCGGGACAAGCCCGGCCATGACAAGGATCAATTTCAACCGAATTTTCTTGGGCGCATTGTCACGGGATGACCCGACAATTCAAGGCGAAAACGCTGCGAGATTGCATTAACCGGCGCGCGTCGGGGCGACGGGCCTAGTATCCGTCGACCCCCACTATCTCCTGCAGCCGTTCCTTCATCGCCTTGCGCAGATCGTAACCCGGCTTTCCAAAGCTGGCATTGCGGCGGGCGATGAACTGGTCCTGCCTGCGCTGGAGGGCACGGACCGCGCGCGGGCCGACCTTGGCGGCGTCGCGCATCACCAGGGCATGCACGCCATCGATCTCGCGGTCGAGATCGGCCAGTTCCGGGCTGGCGCAGATTGCCTTCTCCACCGGACGTTTGGCGGTGGCGCAGTTGAAGCTCGGCTTGTTGGCGACCGCTATCAGCACGCCCAGGCGCTCCAGTTCCTGCGCCAGCGATCTGTAATTGGCTTTGGCTGCCGCATGGTCCGGGTTCAGCTTGATCGCGGAAGCGAAATCGGCCAGCGCGCGGCGCCGGTCGCCCTTCTTGCGCCAGAGTTCGCCCTTGAGATTGAAGATATCCGCAAGCCCCGGGTCGAGCCACAGCGCCGCGTCGTAATCGCTGATCGCGTTGTCGACCATGTCCTTGCGCTCATGAGCACCGCCGCGCGCGACCAGCGCCTTGATGCGGTCCGGCTTCAACGTTCGGGCGCTGTCGATCAGCACGCCGCAGGCGGCGATGATCCTGTCGGCGTCGTTGGCGGTCGCGGCCGCGACGCACGGCGCGGGATCCACGTCCGGATCGGTGGACGGCCTGGCCCCGGTGGCGAAGGCGCCCTGGAGCGACGCCGCCGCCAGCACAACAGCAACGGCCGCGTTGCGGATCAGGACGGCAGGACGAAGTCGCATCGATCTACCCGGCAAAGAGCCTTCAATATGGGAGAGAGCAGCGTCCGGCAAGTGCCGCGCAAACCGGACTGCGGGGGGATTGCGTTCCGGTCGGCATCCGGCTGCGCAGGCCCGCCGCGGCAATTTCTTTGAACCATTTTCCGATCCAGGAGACTCATCTATTCGCATTTTGGAGATTGAATTCCCCCATGACGACTTTAACCGGCGACCCGCGCACTCGTGTGAGCGCGACCTCCCACCCGCAATATTTCTACTTCTATATGGCGCTGTCCTGCGTCGCCGTCGCCTTTCTCGGCTTCGCACCGACCTATTTCGTGCCGATGGCCGCGGGAAAATTTCCGCCGGTGCCGGTGGTGCATTTTCACGGCCTGCTGTTCTTCGCCTGGACGCTGTATTTCGCGTTCCAGAGCTGGCTCGCCGCCTCCGGCCAGGTGATGCGGCACCGGACCATCGGCATGATCGGCGTGTCGCTGGCGACCGCGATGACGATCTCCGGCTTCCTGGTGGCGGTCAACGCGATGCAGCGCTCCGCCGCCATCGGCATGACCGGTGAAGGCATCGCGTTCGCGATCGTGCCGCTCAGCGGCGTGCTGTTTTTCGCCGTCGTGTTTACGCTGGCGATCGCCTATGTGAGGCGACGGGAGATCCACAAGCGCCTGATGCTGCTGGCCAGCATCTCGCTGCTCGACGCCGCAGTGGCGCGCTGGTTCATGACGTTCCTGGCGCCTCCGGGACCTCCCGGCCCGCCGCCGGTGCCGGTCACCATCCCGCCGGCTTTCGTCGCCTATCTGCTGCTGGTGGCCGCGATCGTCCACGACTGGCGCGCCAACGGGCGTCCGCATCCGGTCTATGTCTATGGCGGCGTCGCGCTGATCGCCGTGAAACTCCTGAACTGGCCGATCAGCACCACGGCGGCATGGCATTCGCTGGCGGGCGGAATCCTGGCGATGGCGCAGTAGCATCGTCGTCCCTGGAACGCAGGGACCCATAACCACAGGACGTCGTGGTTACGGGTGGTGTATCTGCCAGTTTTCTCAAACGAGACGCCACGGCGTATGGGTCCCTGCGTTCGCAGGGACGACGAGAGAGTTGTTGCCGCGCCTAATTCCCCGCCTTCACGGTAATCCCGCCATCGACGATCAATTCCAGACCGGTGACGTATTTCGATTCGTCGGAGGCGAGGAACAGCGCGGCGTTGGCGACGTCCCAGGCGTCGCCCATGTGCCCCATCGGCACCTGGGCGTCGCGCGCGCGCCACATCGCCTCGACGTCGCCGCCGGCATAGCTCGAGGCGAGGCCGGCGGAATGCTCGACCATCGGCGTCTTCATCAGGCCGGGCAGGATGGCGTTGACCCGGATATGCTTCGGGGCGAATTCGACCGCGGTGGTCTTGGTCATCTGGTTCATCGCGGCCTTGGAGGTGCCGTAGCTGACATAGGAAATGCCGAGATGGCGGATCGAGGCGATCGAGGAAATGTTGATGATCGAGCCGCCGCCCTGCTTCTCCATCACCGGGATGACATGCTTCATGGCGAGGAAGGCGCTTTTCAGGTTGACGTTGAAGACATGATCCCAGCTTGCCTCCGGCACGCTCACCACGCTGCCCATCTCGGCGATGCCGACATTGTTGTCGAGCACGTCGATGCGGCCAAAGGTTTTCAGGCAGGCCGCCACCATCGCCTCGACATCTTCCGATCGCGACGCGTCGGCGGTGAACGCCGCCGCCCTGCCGCCCTCTGACGTGATGATATCGACGGTCTCCTGCGCGGCCTTGCCGTTGCGGTCGACGCAGAACACCTGCGCGCCCTCGCGTGCAAAGGTCACCGCGGTCGCCTTGCCGTTGCCCCAGCCCGGCCCGATCGAACCGGCGCCGACCACCATCGCTGTCTTGCCCTTGAGCCGTTCCATCGACTTTCTCTCCCTTTTGTCAATCGTTGCGACCCTTGTAGCCCGGAAGGAGCCCGCGGGTCACGCCGTCGGCGTGCCCCGCGGCGTAATCCGGGAGGGCGCGAGAAGAGTCCGGAAATTCAGCCGGAAACCCTTGCAACGGTTGCCGAAAACCGGGATCAATGCGCCGCAATCGAGGGCGCGGCCAGGCAGGCCAGGCCGTGTTGAAAGCGTTTCGGGGGAAGCATGGCCGCAGACAAACCAACGCATGACAAGCCAGAACCGGGCAAATCATCGCCCAATGACGACGTCGTCGCCATTTCCGATGAGGCGCTGCAGCGGGCCGAGGCTTTCATCGAGGCCGATGAGGGCGCGGCCAACCGGCTGATGGGCTGGTGGGGACGGGTCTCGACCACCCTTGCCGTGACCATGAGCCTGTTCCATCTCTACGCGGCTTACGCGATCGTTCCGACCCAGGAACTGCGCTACACCCACGTCGCCTTCACCCTGGTTCTGAGCTTCCTGCTGTTTCCGCTGGCGACCCGGTTTCGCAACCGGGTGCGCTGGTGGGACGTGGTGCCCGGCCTGTTCGCGGTGGCGACCATCGTCTATGCGCTGTGGGGCGGCGAGGACTTTACCGACCGCGCCACCTCGCCCGAACGCATGGACGTCATCGTCGGCGTCGTGTTCATCATCCTGCTGCTGGAAGCGACCCGCCGCACCACCGGACTGATCATGCCGGTGGTCGCGGTGATGTTCATCGCCTATGCGATGCTCGGTCCGCATCTGCCGGCGCCGTGGACCCATCGCGGCTACGAATTGCCACGGCTGGTCGGCCACCTCTTCATCACGCTGGAAGGCATTTTCGGCGTCGCGGTCGACGTCTCGGCGACCCTGATCATCCTGTTCACGATCTACGGCGCATTCCTGCAGCAATCCGGCGCCGGCAAATTCTTCATCGATTTCTCGCTGGCGCTGATGGGCGGCAAGCCGAACAGCGCCGGGCGCACCGTGGTGCTGTCGTCGTTCCTGCTCGGCGGCCCCTCCGGATCGGGCGTCGCCACCACCGTGATGATCGGCACCGTCGCCTATCCGATGCTGGGCAAGGCGGGCTTCGAGAAGAATGCCGCCGGCGGATTGCTGGCGGCCGGCGGGCTCGGGGCGATCCTGTCGCCGCCGGTGCTGGGGGCCGCGGCGTTCCTGATCGCCGAGTTCCTCAAGATCAGCTATCTCGACGTGATCTGGATGGCGACGATTCCGACCTGTCTTTATTATCTGTCGCTCCTGATCATGGTCGAACTCGACGCCAAGAAATACGGCGCCAGGGATGTCGACTTCACGCCGGAAATGTCGCTCGGCCAGATGACGAAGCGTTACGGCTTTCACTTCATCTCGCTGCTTGCCGTCGTGGCGTTCATGGTGATCGGCTACTCGCCGGCGCTGTCGGTGTTCTACGCCACCGCCGTCACCTTCGCGCTGAGCTTCCTGCGCAGGGAGACGGCACTGGTGCCGAAAAAGCTGGTGAAGGCACTGGCCGACGGCTCGATCGGCGCCTTGAACGCCGCGACCACCTGCGCCTGCGCCGGCATCGTCGTCGGTGTCGTGACCCTGACCGGCCTCGGGCTCAAATTCTCCTCGATCGTGATCGCCTACGCCGGCGGCAGCCTGTTGCTGACCGCGATCTATACCGCGCTGATCGTCTGGATCATCGGTCTCGCGGTGCCGGTGACCGCGTCCTACATCATCTGCGCGGTGATCGCCGCACCCGCGCTGATCAAGCTGGGCGTGCCGGATTACGCCGCCCACATGTTCATCTTCTATTACGCCGTGCTGTCGGAAGTTTCGCCGCCGACCGCGCTGTCGCCGTTCGCCGCCGCCGCCATCACCGGCGGCGATCCCTACAAGACCACGCTGCAGTCGTGGAAATACACCCTGCCGGCGTTCCTGGTTCCATTCGTGTTCGTGCTCGACCCGCAGGGCGTCGGCCTGCTGCTCTCGATCCCGAAGGGCGGATCGTGGGTCGACATCGTCGAGATCACAATCAAGACAACGCTCGGGCTGGTGGCGCTCGCCGCGGTTGCGCAGAACTGGGCGCTGCGACAAAATAAGCCGATCGAGGGCGTCCTGCTTCTGCTATCGGGACTGCTGCTGGTGTTCCCCAGTCTGATCGAGGCGATCGTCGAGCGGGTCATCGGACGCGACATCAGCTATACTTTCGTGCCGGGCCTGATCATCGGCCTCGGCGTGCTGCTGTGGCAGGCCAGAACACCGACAACGAAACGACCGGCCGTACCAATTTAATCAGGGAGTGAACTTAATGACGACCAAGACCAAAAAGACCGCGGCGATGCTGGCGATTACCCTCACGGCGGGGCTCGCGCTCGCCGGAATGGTTCACGCCCAGCAGAAGACCATGTCGATCGGCACCGGCGGCACCGGCGGCGTCTATTATCCGCTCGGCGGCGCCGTCGCCAACGTGCTGTCGAAGAACCTGCCCAACGTGCAGGCCACCGCCGAAGTCACCGGCGGATCGGTCGACAATCTCAAGCTGATCGCCTCGGGTCAGAGCGAGATGGCATTCACCATGGCCGACGCCGCGCTCGATGCGCTGCAGGGCAAGGACAAGTTCACCAGCGGCAAGGTGCCGCTGCAGGCCCTGCTGGTGGTCTATCCGAACCGCATGCATGTCGTCACCGTCGAGGGCACCGGCATCGAGAAGATGTCCGACCTCAAGGGCAAGCGCGTCTCCACGGGATCGCCGGGCAGCGCCACCGAAGTGATGGCGTTTCGCGTCATCGAGGCCGCCGGCCTCGACAAGGACAAGGACATGAAGCGCGAGCGGCTCGGCGTCGCCGAATCCGTCAATGCGGTGAAGGACCGCAAGATCGACGCGTTCTTCTGGGTCGGCGGCATCCCCACCGCCGCCGTGACCGATCTGGCGGCAACGCCCGGCATGAAGATGAAGCTGATCGACCACAGCGACACGGCCGAGAAGATGAACGCCAAATACGGCAAGCTCTACACCGCCAGCAAGATCAAGGCCGGCTCGTATCCGGGGGTCGACAAGGACAACGCCATCACCGAAGTCTGGAACCTGATCGTGACCGGCAGCAAGATGAGCAATGACGACGCCTATGCGATCGTCAAGACGCTGGTGGAGAAGAAGGCCGACATCGTCGCCGTGCACAAGGAAGCGCTGAGCTTCTCGCTCGACAACCAGGTGCAGGACCGTTCCCCGATTCCGTTCCATCCCGGCGCGCTGAAGTACTTCAAGGAAAAGGGCATCGGCGGGTAAGCTGCTTTCGCCGGCATTCGTCCAATCCAAACCGCCAAGCGGCGCAACGCGCCGCTTGGCTTTTTTGTGGCCCTCCCTCAAGAGCTCCCGCTCGTCATGCCCGCTTGCTTTTGGGCTTCATGGAGGACTATACTCAATCTTAGCGTGTAGTTACCTGGAAGGAGACAAGACTTTGTGTCGTCCAGCGCACGTAACCGATACCTGAGTTTTGCGGCCATGAACGGCGCGCGGAAGACCCGCAAATCGGTGCCTATCTCCGAGGCGGTTGTAGTGAACACGCGTGAAGTGAACGTCACCGTCGAGGGCCTGGATCCCGGCGCGATCGCGGGTTCGTTCGCAGTCCACCTCGCCAAGAACGACCGGCGTATAGCGTCGCGCTTCTTCTTCCAGGCTTCGGACGGCGCGGATGCCGCTCAACCTCGCCCGCCGCCTCAACTTGTGCAGTTCGACTTCGTTCTGCCCATCGATGTCGTGGCAGACGGCAAGCTAACCGTGGAGATCGAGCCCACTGGATCGCCCCTGCCTGGACAACGCCCTCTGCTGGAACGGATGGGGCACCCCAAACTGAGCGTCTACCTCATGCTTGAATCCGATTGATCCCCAATCGATTGATCCCAAGGAGGCCATGATGTCTGTCACACCGACCTACCCTGTAGCGCATCCGACCTGGTACGACACGATCCGCCTGATGTTCACCCAAACGGACATCGCGCATATGCGCAGCCAGGAACTGGACTTGACCAGTTACGAGCAGGTCCTGGCTGCCTCCGGCAACATCTACGGCCAGGTCGCGGCCCACAACATGCCGCCCGGCGATCCATGGACGCCGGACATGGTCCAGACCTTTCTCAACTGGTTGACCGACGGCTGTCCGAAAGGCACCCCGACATCCGATCAGGTTTACGCGATGCGGGCTATGTTGGCCAATAAGCCCGCGGCGGCGCGGATCAGGAAGGACGTGAACAGCCTGAGCGCCGCCGAGCTCGCTACCCTGAAAACGGCGTTCGAGGGGATTCTGGCCAGGGACCCTTCCGACCCGAACAGCTATTTCGCGCAGGCGGGCATCCACTGGCTGCCGGACCGGTTCTGCCAGCATCACGTCCCTGCCTACAATCCGTGGCACAGAGCCTACCTGCTCGGCTTCGAAAATGCGCTGCGCTCCGTTCCCGGGTGCGAGAACGTCACCCTTCCGTACTGGGACATCACGACACCGTTTCCGGACCTGCTCAAATCCGCTCCGTACGCCAGCTACACGCTCCCGCAGGACGTCGGCGGCGGATTCAACAAGGGCTACGTCACCCAGCGGTTTTCCTACCCCGAGATCGCGGCCAATCTGCTGCAATACGACGTGACAGCCGATGTCAATCGGGCCATGGCCCAGACGGATTGGGAGGATTTTCACGGTTACTGGTCCGGCGCTCCGTACAACACGATCATCGCGGCCCATGATGGCGGCCACGGTTCGATCGGGCCTACGATGGCCAACCAGGCGGTTGCTTCCTTCGATCCGGCGTTCTGGTTCTTTCACTCCAATTGGGACCGGTTGTGGTGGGAGTGGCAAAAGAAGGTACAGGGCACGGACCTGAATGGATTGCTCTCGACCATCAACAAGACAACGGATCTGCTCAGCTATCAGATCTTTACCGTCCCGCCACTGGAGGCGCTGGCGCCGTTCACGACGGGGCCGCTCGGACTGAACACAGTGAAGACGATCGATTCAATCGCTCTCGGCGTCGACTACGCCCCGTCTGCCGCGCCGTCGAAGCCGATCGCTTTCGCGCTCAAGACCAGCCGCGCGGTGTCGGTCGACCGCAAGGTCTCCCTCGACGCGCAACACGCCATGGTGTCGGTCACCGGCATCAACCGCATCAAGATACCAGGCAGTTTCGCGGTCCACCTCATGAAGGATGGAAAGACAATTGCCTCCCGCTTCATGTTTCAGCCGGATGACGTGGACAAGTGTGAAACATGCGTCAAGAACGCCATGGCACATTTCGACTTCGACCTGCCTCTCGCCGAGGTGACCGGAGGCAAGCTGAGTGTCGCGGTTGAACCCGTGAACAAGTCAATCGTCGGGGCGCGCTTCCCCTCCAGGCTGATGGGGAGTCCGATGATCGACGTTCACATCCCGTTACAGACCGATTGATTTTCAATCATGGACCATGCCCGGTGCGTGCGGCACCGGGCATTTCGATGTCAGTCATCGCCACGGCAGCGGGTCTCGGAACGCGGACGAACGGCGCGAAGCATGCCGCTCCCGCGGTGGCGATCGCGGCTGCCTGCGATCACTCGAACTTCATGTCCAGGCATTTCGAGACGTCGGAGCCGAGGCCGGAAGAAATGATGATGCAGCCGCGGACTTTGCGCGCGGTGTTGTCGCTGGCCCACACCGCGTAGCCGCCGGTGCCGAAGAACGAATTGGTGTTCGGCGGCTCGGTCTCGGTGGCGTCGAACGAATAGTTGGAGTCGGTCTCGAAGATGCGGGGCTTCTTGACGCAGCCGCCGTCGCTCTGCACGTTGATCACTTCCTTGTTGTCCCGTGTCAGCGCCAGGGTGACCTGGCAGCGGAAATACTCCGAGGTCTTGACGTTGAAGATATAGGCGTAGGACTTGCAGGTCGCGGTATTGAGCTTGCCCGGGCTGAGGCCGCGGCTGCAGGCAATTCGCTGGTTGTTGCTGAGCTTGAAATCTTCGGCTTGCGCCACGGGAACCAGCGTCGCGAGCGACAGCGCGGCGCCGAGACAAATCTTCATCGCGTGGTTCATCCGAATCATCCCTATGAGCTTTCTTCCAGAAATACTGATTTAGACCGAAACCGGAACATAGTCGCGAAGTCGGAAGCGGGAAATCACAAAGTCTTATGTAAAGTCCCTTATGCAAACTCCCCGGAGAGCCTGATGCGGCGAACAGGCACGTTGACGGAATAATGACGTTCGTGGTTTGTTCAAAGGATCGAGATCGGTTTCTTCGGACCGGTCGCTGGGAGATGCAGGATGACGAGAACTTCGACCAAACCCCTTTTGATGGCAGCCGCCCTTGCCGTGGCCGCGGCGCTTGCCGCGCCGGCGACATCGGCATTTGCGCAAGCCCCCGCGCCGACGCCCTGGGAGCTGAAGTCCGACATGGGCTACGGCTATGGCAAGGACGGCAAGACCTTCTCCTACAAGATGGGCACCAACAATGCCGGCCAGCTGCTGAAAGGCGCCAAGAAGGTGCCGAAGGGCACGCTGTTCTTCATCGGCGAGAACGGCCAGCTCTATATGCGCACCGGCCCCTATCTCGAGGGCGACGGCAAGTTCATGTTCGGGCCGGGTTGATTGATAGCCCCACCGCCCGTCGTCCCGGCCTCCGCGCCGGGACCCATACTCCGCGGCGGCAGTCATTGAAGAAGGTCTCTAACGCCGTGCCCGAACGATGGGATACGGCGTATGGGTCCCGGCGCGGAGGCCGGGACGACGATGTATCAAGCAATCCATCAGAACGCGCCGGCCAATTCCCTGGCGCCCGGCAGGTTGCTGTTGACATTCATCCGCTCGTCGGTGATCGCCAACAGCTTCGCCACCGTGTTGTGGCGGATCGCGACCGGGTTGCGTTCGTAGCCGCCGCGCTGGAAGAAATTCGCCGTCGGCACCCGTTCGCGCATCGCCTGCGGCATCGTCACCATGTCGAGGCCCGTGGAGTCGCCGGTCAGGTTCATCATCTCGAGTTCGGCGGCGCTGAGCGGTTTCGTGTAGCCCTTGGCGCGCGCAAACAGCACCGAGGTCAGCAGCTTGTGGGTCTGGAGCAGCGGGCCGATGTCGATGTCCAGCACGAGGGCGTGGACGCCCCAGCCCTGCGGCGTGTTGGCGAGTTTTTCGTGCTCCGACCATTGCACCGGCACCGAACGCGTGAACGCCACCATCCGCTTCAGGATCGCCAGTTTGTGATCCATCGCCTTGCGCGCCGGCCCTGACAGCCCGGCGGCCTTTTCCGTCAACGCCTTGACGATGTCATGCCCCTGTTCGGCGAGCAGCGAGACGCTGTTGGTGGTGAGCAACTGGTTGTAGCCGACCGCGGTGGAGATCGCGCGCGAGCCCGGGCGCGAGGCGCTCAAGCCGGATTGCATGTCGTGATTGCCGTTGCCGCCGGTCTCGAACGCATAGACTCGCACGATCTGCTCGCGCGTCAGCCCCGACGCCAGCGCCGTGCGGCCATAGGCGCGCTTGAACTCGACCTCTCTGGCGGGCCGTTGCGGCGTGAACTGGAAATGCGTAGCGGCAGCCTTCAGGAAGTCGGCGACGACGGGAAGCGGCTTGCGCTCGGGGGGCTTGTCGCCGGGCTCCGGATCCACCGGCCGCTTCGGCCCGTCATACAGCGGCGGCTGGGTCAGGACATAATCGTCTGATGTGATGGCCTGGCGCTCGCGCCGCTTGGCGTTGCGGCCGCGCCGTTTTTCGGCAATCGATGTCCAATAAGGTTCGGCTTTCTGATCGAACGCCGCCCGCGCCGCCTGATATTCCCTGAGCTTGCGGCGATATTCCGCAATCGCCTGCGGCGACGCCACCTGCGCCATCGCTTCCGCAGTGGCCGGCGGCAGCACCGCGGCATCGATGGCCGCCGCCGGCGGCGCCATCAGCAACAGCGCGAGCGCAGGGAACCCAAAACAAAAACGAATCGCTGAGGTGCACATTCGACCTGTTTAGCAAGAAGGCCGTCGAAGTCAGCCACCAAAGAAGGGACGCTTCTCCCCTCCCCCCGCAACGCGGCGGGGTCCGAGGCGAGCGAAGCTCGCTCTCGAGGTCGGGGGTGGGGGGTCTATCGGCGAGTAACATTGCCAGCGAGTTTGCGGAGACGCTCCCCACCCCCGACCCCTCCCCGCCACGCGCAAGTGCGCGCGGAGGGAGGGGAGAAGAAAAAGCGCTCGCGGCCGCTTGCCTCACTCCTGCTCGACGCCGCTGGCCTTGACGAGGCCGGCCCATTTCTTTTCGTCCTTGTCGATGAAGGCGGCATAGTCTTCCGGCGTGCCCGGGGTGATCTCGGTGCCATCCAGCGCCAGTTGCTTCCTGACCTCGTCGGAGGCCAGCGCGTCGCGCAGCGCCTTGTTGAGCCTGTCGATGACCGGCCGCGGCGTGCCGGCCGGCGCCGCCAGGCCGTAATACAGCGAGGCGTCGAATCCGGACAAGCCGGACTCGGCGATCGTCGGCACCTCAGGCAACAGGCTGGAGCGCGTCGCGCTGGTCACCGCGAGCGCCCGCAGCTTGCCCGCCGCGACATTGCTGTGCGAGGCCGGGATCGGCGCGAACGCCATCGGGATATGCCCGCCCAGCAGATCGGTCAGCGCAGGACCGGTGCCCTTGTAGGGGATATGCACCAGCGTGATGCCGGCGGCGCGGGCGAAATATTCGCCGGTGATGTGGCTGGCGGTGCCGGCGCCGGCCGAGCCGAAATTGACCTTGCCGGGATTGGCTTTGGCATAGGCGACCAGCTCGGCCACGGTCCTGGCCGGAAACTGGGGATTGACCACCAGCGAATTCGGCGCATTGCCGATCAGACCGATCGGCGCGAAATCCTTGCGCGGATCGTAGCCGACATTCCTGTAGAGCGACGGGCCGATCGCCAGCGTGCCGGTATAGCCGAGCAGCAGCGTGTAACCGTCGGGATCGCTCTTCGCCACCGCCCTGGTGCCGATGGTGCCGCCGGCGCCGGGACGGTTGTCGACGATGATCTTTTCGCCGAGCAGCTCGCTCATCTTGTCGGCCACGCCGCGGCCGACGATCGTGGTCGAGCCGCCGGGCGTGAACGGAATCACCAGCGTAATGGGGCGGTTCGGGAAGGTTTGCGCGTGGGCCGCGGCGAAGCCGATGCCGAATACGGCCGCGGTTGCGAGTAGTGCGTTCCAGATGCGCATTTGGCGCCTCCCCTTGTTGTTGGGCGCATGGTTGTCGAAAGAGCAGTGGTCTGCAACCGCCTCCCGGAAAAAACTGTCATCGCCCGGCTTGACCGGGCGACCCAGTACGCCGCGCTCTCCCGATCCACCTCAAACGCCTCTGGAATACTAGGTCGCCCGGTCAAGCCGGGCGATGACAGCGGTGTTTGTTTCATTCATCAGGGTCGGCTACTCGCCCTATTTCCACGCAAACACCGGCTGTTCCAGTTCGGCGACGCGGGTGTCGCGGCCGGCGAGCACTTCGCGGAACTGGTAGATCAGCGCCGCGGTCGGGGCGTGGATGAATTGTCCGGCGTGGCGAAAGCGGATCACGCGCCGTGTGCTTTCGGGAATCGTGGTGAAGGAGAAGGCGTCGGCATCCTCGATGGTGTCGAGCGCGATGCGATGCACCGAGGCGACCTCGTCGGGGTTGGGCGACAACGCCGTGCTGCTGCCCGCCCACAACACGACAGGCGTGATCAGATAGCCGGACCGGGTGGGATAGTCATCGAGCAGGCCCAGCACCTCGCCCTCGCCGAGCTCGAGGCCGAGCTCCTCGTGCAGTTCGCGAAGTGCTGCCTGCGCCGGCGTCTCGCCCTCGTCGCAGCGACCGCCCGGCAGCGCCCATTGGTTGCTGTGGGCGCGCAGGCCCGAGGCGCGCAGGGTCAACAGCAATGCGGTGCCGCCGGCCGCCTCGGCCTCGGTGAGCGCGACGGCGACGGCGGCCCGCTTCAGCGCGGGCACGGGTTCGCTTTCCGGCAGCCGCGCGAACGCCGCGCAGCGCGCCGCGATATTCCGCCGTGTGGCATGGTCGAACGGCCTGGTCATCCCGCTTGACTACAACACGCCCGCGTTTGATGAAATGCCCTCAAAACATGGATGCCCCGCAGGGGACGGACAGGACGACATGACTGACAAGGCCGCCGCAAAGCTCAAATCAGACGGCTGGACCGTGGTCGAAACGTCAGGCTTTCTGCATCTGATCGGGCCACTGTGGCACCGCCTGGTCGACGGCGAGCACGAATATGCGCTGGTCGCGCAGGACAAGCACCACAACCGCCGCGGCCTGGTGCAGGGCGGCGTGCTGATGACCTTCGCGGACCGCACCTGCGGCATGACCGCCCGCTACGTCTCGGGCAAGCCGACGCTGGCGACGGTGCAGTTCGACACCCATTTCGTCGAGGCCGGCAAGATCGGCGAGACCCTGGTCTCGAAGCCGCATGTGGTGCGCACCACCCGCAGCCTGATCTTCATCACCACCGAGGTGACTGTCGACAAACGCTGTATCGCCATGGCCAGCGGCGTGTTTAAGATCTTGAAGAACGAGACTTGAGGGCTGCCCGTCATTGCGAGCGCAGCGAAGCAATCCAGCTTTCTTTTTGCTGAGGCATGGATTGCTTCGCGGAGCTCGCAATGACGTTGCAACAGCGAGGAAATGCCCATGCAATACCGCCCCCTCGGCCGCAGCGGCCTGAAGATTTCGCCGATCTGCCTCGGCACCATGATGTTCGGCGGGCCGACCGACGAAGCCGCGTCGAACCGGATCGTCGCCAAGGCGCGCGAGGCCGGGGTCAATTTCATCGATAGCGCGGATGCCTATAATGGCGGCAATTCCGAGCAAGTGGTCGGGCGCGCCATTTCAAACTCCAGGCACAGCTGGGTGCTCGCGACCAAGCTCGCCAATTCGATGGGCAACGATCCCAATCGCGGCGGGCTGTCGCGGCGCTGGGTGCTGCAGGCGGCGGAAGAAAGCCTGAAGCGGCTCGGCACCGACTACATCGACATCTATTACCTGCACAAGGAAGACCATTCGACGCCGCTGCAGGAGACCGTGCGCGCGATGGGCGAACTGATGAGCCAGGGCAAGGTGCGCTATTTCGGCGTCTCGAATTACCGGGCCTGGCGGGTCGCCGAGATCTGCAATATCTGCGACGATCTCGGCATCGCCCGCCCCGTGGTCAGCCAGCCCTATTACAACGCCATGAACCGGATGCCCGAGGTCGAGCATTTCCCGGCCTGCCATTATTACGGCCTCGGCATCGTGCCCTACAGCCCGCTGGCGCGCGGCGTGCTGACCGGCAAATACGCCCCCGATGCCGCGCCCGACAAGGACAGCCGCGCCGGGCGCAACGACAAGCGCATGATGCAGACCGAATGGCGGCCGGAATCGCTGAAACTGGCGCAGCAGATCAAGGAGCATGCCGAGGCCCGCGGCATCACCGCCGGGCAGTTCGCGGTGTCATGGGTGCTGAATTCCTCCTTCGTGTCCGGCGTGATCGCAGGCCCCCGCACCGAAGAGCAGTGGGACGATTATCTCAAGGCGCTGGACTATCGCTTTACCGCCGAGGACGAGGCGCTGATCGACCGTCTCGTGACACCAGGCCACCCCTCGACGCCGGGGTTCAACGATCCGGCCTATCCGATCGAGGGACGGCGGGCGCGCACGGCGGGGTAGCGCTGAGCGGCGAACTGCGCCGAAAATCCTACAATTACCCCTTGCCGGCAAGCAAAGGTTGCGGAATCAATACCCTGCATCATTGCAGGAGCGGACCATGTATCTCAGGGCAATCGGCGCCATTGTGCTGCTGATACTGTCGGCTTCATCGGTCACGGCGCGTGGGCCCTACGGCTCCGTCAAGATCGGCAACTGGAGCGGCGGCGCGTTCACCAACGACCAGACCGGCGCGTTCACCGGATGCGTCGCATCGGCGCCCTACAAGAGCGGCATCACCGTCTTCGTGATGGTGAGCTCCAACGTCACCTGGAATCTCGGTTTTTTGCACAACGGCTGGTCACTCAAGCCGGGCAGCACATTTCCCATCGTTCTCACCTTCGATGGCCGCTCGCCGTTCAACGTCGACGGCAGGGTCATTTCCGCCCATTCGGTCAGCATCGACATGCCCGACACCTCCGATCTGATCAAGCAGTTCAGGGCATCGACGACCATGAGCGCCTTCGCCCAGGGCAATCTGTTCCAGTTCAATCTCGACAAGACCGGCATTTTGCTGCCGGCGCTGATCAACTGCGTCGTGACCGTGAACCGCGACGGCATCGCCGGTGCAAGGGACTTCGTCCTGCCGCAGCGAGCGCCGGCCGTGGCCGCGCGCGGCGGGGCCCCGCCGCAAACCGGCAGCAGCCTGACGCCAGCCTCGGGACCGTCCACGCCCGAGCTTCAGCTCGAGGCTATGGAGTTTGCGTCCAACTTCATCCTGAAAGCTTCGCTCAATAACCCGCGGGTACTCAGCCGGGCGGAAACGCCGCCCACGCTGGTCAACAACGGCGCAGCCTGGCGATCGGACGACGCGATCGGCTTTGTCAGAATCATTCCGGCGCAGGGCGGCCTGAAGGGTCTGGACGTCGCCTCTGCGATCGTCGGTAACGATGCCAAGGACTGCAAAGGAAAGTTCGCCTCAGCCCGCAACAGCGAACTGGTCGACAGCGAGGTCGTATTCAGGGGCATGTCGTCGTGCGAAGATTCCGAACGCGCCAGCATTTCGCAGTATTTCATACTGCCCCGCAAGAAGGGCGGCTTTGTCCTGTTCTCGGTGGTTTCGAATTTGCGGGTGGAAGAAACCAGAAACCCGCTGCGCGAGGAAAAGAACAAGGATTTCAGGAAAGCCGCGCTGGTCGCGGTAGGCCCGTAACACCGGGCCGCCTCGCCTGAGGGCGCATGGGTGCCCCGGTCGTGAACGCGCGAGGCAGAGCCGTGCCGGGATCGACGAGCGCACCGCCGCCCGAGCAGAAAGTCATGGCTATTCGAGCCTGAAAGGCGCACGGTCATCCCGGTTCGCCTCTAGCCGGATGCAGGGCTGTGTTCCGAGGCTGCGAACCGACGATTTGCAACAAAAGCCGGCGAAAGCGCGCGAAAGCGGTTCAGTTCGTACTGGATCGCGCGAGACGCGCGCGATCGGCAAGGAAAACCCCTCCCCCGCGCCCGGCGATCTCCGCCAGCGCTTCATGGTCAAGGAAGCCACATGCAGATTCTTTCCGCACGTCACGTCAAACCCGAAGAGTCGGCGCGTCTCGGCGTCGTTTCGGGCTGGTACTCGACCAAGGTGAGCGGAACCTTCGTCACCGGCCCCCACACCACCCGGGAAGATTGCCTTTCGAAGATCCTCGAACTCAATCCGCCGCCGGTGAAGAAGAAGTTCCCGATCCCCGGCTGACGGAACGTTCGATTCAGGAGTATTCGACATGGCGCTGACCACGGGCCAGTTTCAGGACTACGATTTCAACCGGATGGTCGTACGCTTCACCATGAAGAACGACGAGGTCAGCGTGGCCTGCGCCATCTCGACCGACGCCATGGATGCGCTGGAAGGCTCCTCCCGGACGCCTCCGGAAAAGCGCGAGCAGCAGTTCTTGCGGCTGCTCGACCGGATCGAAACGCGTGCGGCGCAAAAATTCAGCGCCGTCGAACTGGAGGGCAATCCTCCCGGCGTGATCCTGCGCGCGATCGATTTCCGCTGACCGCAGACTAAAGTTCTATTCGACCGGAATAAATCCGAAGCTAGGTTGTCAACGTCTTTGGCGGGGGCGCGTCGAAGCGTCGCAACGCCCTGAACTTTGTTGCCAAAACCCTGCGCAAGCCTTTGTGTCGCTGCCAATAAATAAGGGTGCGATCTCCAGGGGGGATCGGCTCAAAACGGGGAGAGAACGTATGACGACATCCAAGAAGGACACCACTTCCAGCCGTCGCCGCTTTCTGAAAACGGCCGCCGTGGGAGCCGCCGCGACGGTTGCGGCGCCGGGCATCGTGAGCGCGCAAGGCGCGACCACCATGCGCTTTCAGAGCACCTGGCCGGCCAAGGATATTTTCCACGAATACGCCCTCGACTACGCCAAGAAGGTCAATGACATGACCGGCGGCGACCTCAAGATCGACGTGCTTCCGGCCGGCGCCGTGGTTCCGGCCTTCGGCCTGCTCGAGGCGGTCTCCAAGGGGACGCTGGACGGCGGCCACGGCGTGCTGGTCTATCACTACGGCAAGCAGAACGCGCTGGCGCTGTGGGGCTCTGGACCCGGCTATGCGATGGACGCCAACATGCTGCTCGCCTGGCACAAATATGGCGGCGGCAAGCAATTGCTCGAGAAGCTCTATGCCTCGATCGGCGCCAACGTGGTCTCGTTCCCGTATGGGCCGATGCCGACCCAGCCGCTCGGCTGGTTCAAGAAACCTGTCACCAAAGTGGACGACATGAAGGGCGTCAAGTTCCGCACCGTCGGCATCTCGATCGACGTGTTCACCGGCATGGGTGCCGCGGTGAACGCATTGCCCGGCGGTGAAATCGTCGCCGCACTGGACCGTGGCCTGCTCGATGCCGCCGAATTCAACAACGCCTCGTCGGACCGCATTCTCGGCTTCCCGGACGTTTCCAAGGTCTGCATGCTGCAGAGCTATCACCAGAACGCCGAGCAGTTCGAGATCATGTTCAACAAGGACAAGTACAACGCGCTGCCGGCGAAGATCCGGGCGATCCTCGACAACGCCGCCGAAGCGGCCGGACAGGACATGGCCTGGAAGGCGATCGACCGCTACTCGAAAGACTACGCCGAGATGCAGACCAAGGATAACGTCAAGTTCTACAAGACCCCCGACTCGATCCTGCAGGCACAGCTCGATATCTACGATCAGGTCGTCGAGAAGAAGTCGGCGGAAAATCCGCTGTTCAAGGAAATCGTCGCCTCCCAGCTGGCGTTCGCCAAGCGCGCCACCCAGTGGGAGCAGGATACCGTGGTGAACCGCCGCATGGCGTATAATCACTACTTCGGCCCCAACGCCAAGAAGAAGACCTGAGCCGACAGAATCCGACCACAGACCCCGCCCGGGATGGCAATCCCGGGCGGGGTCTTGTATCTTCGGCCCATCATCGCCTGCGAATTCAAGACGTGAGCGCGATCGCGCGCGGCGCCGGATTTCAGGTCTGCCGATACGCTCGATCTCGTCCGGATCATCCTTCTACCGAACAGTCCAGGTTCCATGAACAGTGACCGTTTTCTGCACACCATCGACGGCATCAGCACGATTGCCGGCAAGGCGGCCGCCTGGCTGGTGATGGGGCTGATGGTTCTCGTCTGCGCCGAGGTTTTCAAGCGCTACATCCTCAACATGCCGACCGCCTGGATCTTCGACGCGTCGAACATGCTGTACGGCGCGGCGTTCATGCTCGGCGGCGCCTACACGCTGGCGCAGAACGCCCACGTCCGCGGCGACTTTCTCTATTCCTCGATGCGGCCGCGCACCCAGGCCGGCCTCGACCTCGTGCTCTACATCGTGTTTTTCCTGCCCGGGATCGCGGCGCTGGCCTATGCGGGCTGGGATTACGCCGCGCTCTCATGGCGCATCAACGAGCATTCCAATGTGACCGCGGACGGGCCGCCGGTCTATCATTTCAAGGCGATGATCCCGCTGGCCGGCATCCTGCTGTTGCTGCAGGGGTCTGCTGAAATCGCGCGCTGCGTCATTTGCCTGAAGACCGGCGTGTGGCCGAGCCGCCTCAAGGACGTCAGCGAAATCGACGTGGTCGAGGAACAGCTGGCGCTGAGCGAGCATGTCGATGACGAAACGCGCCGAAACGCCATCGAGCATGCGCAGGGGATCGAGGAGAGCGCACGCCAGCGCGGCATGGGCGGAGACCTGCTGAAATGAGCGATCCCGCACTCGGGCTCCTGATGCTCGGCCTCATCGTCGTCGTCATCATCATGGGCTTCCCCACCGCGTTCACGCTGATGGGCCTGGGCATGTTCTTCGGCTTCTTCGCCTATTACCGCGCCGGCGAATCCTGGGCCGACAATCACATCTTCGACCTGATGGTCCAGCGCACCTATGGCGCGATGACCAATGACGTCCTGATCTCCATCCCGTTGTTCGTCCTGATGGGCTACGTGATGGAGCGCGGCGCGCTCGTGGACAAGATGTTCTACGCGATCCAGCTGGCGTTCCGGCGGGTGCCGGCGGCGCTCGCGGTCGCCTCGTTGATCGTCTGCACCTTCTGGGGCATCGCCTCCGGCCTGGTCGGCGCCGTGGTGGTGCTGATGGGCGTCATCGCCTTCAACCCGATGCTGAAGGCCGGCTATGACGTGAAACTCGCCTCCGGCGTCATCACGGCCGGCGGCACGCTCGGCATCCTGATCCCGCCCTCGGTGATGATCATCGTCTATGCCGCGGTCGCCGGGCAGTCGGTGGTGAAGCTCTACGCCGCGGCGATGTTCCCGAGCTTCTTCCTGGCGTTCCTCTATCTCGTCTACATCATCGGCTGGGCGCTGATTAACCCGAAGATCGCACCCAAACTGCCGGAGAGCGAAACCCGGGTGCCGATCCGGCCCTGGGTCGCGGAATTCAGGAATCTGTATTCGCGCAAGATGCTGCCGGCGTTCCTGGCCGCGGCCGTCGCCCCCTCGAAGGCCCTGGCCATCACGGTGGATGGCGCGCGGCTCGGCTACTCGGAGATCCTCAGGAGCCTGTCGTTCGTGCTGGTGCCGCTGGTGCTGACGCTCGGCACCTTGTGGAGCATCTGGTGGTACGTCGTGATTCACCAGCAGCCGGACGCGCCGACCGCCATCGAGCGCGTCGAGGCCCCGGTGCCGCTCGGACAATCGGCGCCAGCCAGCGCGCCGGTCGAGGAAAAGCTCGAGGAGCTCGGCAGTTCCGCGCAACAGTCCGGCCCCGCCAGGAAGGCCGCGCCGGAAGTGCTGCAGCGGATGGGCAATCTGCAGAGCGAAACCGTGGCCGCGCCGTCGGAGTCCGGTCCGCCGGAAGGCTTCTATCTGTACTTCGCGTTCACGGCGGCCGTGCTGCTGCTGTTGCTGTTCTATTATTACTGGATCATGGAGGCCGAGCAGTTCGAGGTGCTGCGGCTGTTGATCACCTCGGTGATGCCATTGGGCATCCTGACCGTGGTGGTGCTCGCCGTGATCCTGTTCGGAATCACGACCGCCACGGAATCGGCGGCGGTCGGCGCCGCCGGCGCCTTTCTGCTCGCCTTCCACGCCCGGACGCTGAACTGGAAGAAGACCAAGGAGGCGGTGTTCCTCACGCTCAAGACCACGTCGATGGTGTGCTGGCTGTTCGTCGGCTCGGCGCTGTTTTCGGCGGTGTTCGCCATTCTCGGCGGCCAGGCGCTGCTGGAGAGCTGGGTGCTGTCGCTCAATCTGACGACGGTCCAGTTCATGATCCTGTCGCAGGCGATCATCTTCGTGCTGGGCTGGCCGCTGGAATGGACCGAGATCATCGTGATCTTCGTGCCGATCTTCCTGCCGATGCTGAAGCACTTCAGCGTCGATCCGATCCTGTGGGGCGTGCTGGTGTTCGTCAACCTGCAGGCCGCGTTCCTGTCGCCGCCGGTGGCGATGTCGGCGTTCTACCTGAAAGGCGTGGCGCCGAAGCACGTCACGCTGAACCAGATTTTCGCCGGCATGATGCCCTACATGTTCATCGTGATCATCTGCATGGTCATCATGTATATGTGGCCGGGCATGACGCTGTGGCTGCCGCGGTATCTGTACGGCGGTTGAGGCGGGCCGGTTCCGGATCGCGGGGCCGGTTCCGGCGCCGAACGGCTGCCGGTTGCGGGGATTTTCTTCAGGCGCTGGCGGTTTGCAGGTGCGGCTGTTGCTGTTGCTCGGTCGCCAGCCACGAGCATAGCGCGGCGGGCACGGCACCGACCAGCCCGAACAGCCAGAAGGCGGGTCCCTGTGTGAATTCCATCGGACCTGCGATCACCAGCGGCCCGTAGCTGATGGCGTAGGCGAACGTCGCTGTGAGCCCGGCCCGATAGGATACGTTGGCTTCCTCCATCACGAAGTCATACGTCGCGGCCAGCAGCGCCGGGATCACTCCGATCAGATAGACCGTCGGCAACAAGGCCACCTGACGAAGGTTGAAGGTGGACGGGCTTCCCCCGGCCCAGTTTGCGAGCTGCAGCAGGACCCAGAACGCGGTGGCGAAGCTCAGCGGCGGTGCGACAAGGGTGAAGACCAGAATGCGTTTCATGACCGTGGGCTCCCGTTGCTGTCGTCTGCGTTTCGGTTCGCAAACGTCATGCAGCGTTGGTACCGCCGTCACGCCCTCCGTTATGTGACGCGCCTCACACAGCAACGGCGCGAGGGCGATATCCGTCCAATCAGATCGAACCGGGAAGGGTTGGGAAGCGACGCGATCAGACGCATCCAGCGTCGTCCCGGGCTGCAAATCGCTGCGACGCTGAGGCGTGGCGCTGCTGAAGCCGTTGTGTGATCCCTCGCATACACCGTGAACTTCGTCCTGCTTTCCCGAGGCCTGCGATGAACTTGCGCTGCACTGCGCTGCGACCAACCAGCCTTGACCTCGCAGCAACGGAAAGCAGAAAACATGTACCGCATTCGTCTCTCACGCGCCTCGCTCGCAGCTCTTGCGATCGCGGCGCTGGCATCCGGCAGCACGCTCCTCGCTTCCGACACGGCACAGGCCGGCCGCATCGATCCCGGCTTCAACCGGGGTCCTCCCCGCATCGATCCGGGCTTCGGCAACGGACCCACGCGCATCGACCCGGGCTTCAATAGAAATTATACCGGCCCGAAATATACCGTGGGCTCCAACTGTTATTGGTACCAAAGGCCAGGCCCGCGTTATCGGCCGGGAACCGAAATCACAATGAAGGCTTGCAACTGATCCGTTCTATCGCGCATCCTGATCGGCAGAACCGGCTCCGCATTGCGGCGCCGGTTCTTGCCGTTGGCGCATCGACGCGGCGATATCCGCCACCGTTGAGAATTCGGCACGGCACTGAAGCCGCTGTGTGATCCATCGCATGCAGCGCGATCGCCGTCCCGCTTTGCCAACGCGCGCGACGAACCGGCCTGCTCTGCGTTGCGACCAATCAACCCGACATCGCAACAGCAGAAAGCAGAACTCATGTACCGCATTCGTCTCTCACGCGCCTTGCTCGCAGCCCTCGCGGTTGCGGCGCTGGCGTCCGGCAGCACGCTCGTCACGTCAGGCGTTGCCGAAGCCGCCGCCAGGATCGACCCCGGCTTCGGCCGAGGCCCTCCCCGCATCGATCCGGGCTTCGGTAACGGGCCCACCCGTGTCGATCCGGGCTTCAACAGGAACAGCGGCCCGCAATACACCGTCAAGAAACTCAGCATTACCGGCCTGTATCGCGGCTGCCACTGGATCGACCGGCCGGGCGTGCCCCAGCCGAAGCATCCCGGGCCGGGGATGGGGCAGAACAGCGGCAAGGTGAAAGTCTGCTACTGAGCGCGCTGGTCTTCCCGCACGCTCCCCTGAAAACGCCGGCTCCGGATTCGCGGAGCCGGTCCTTGCCTGGCGCTGCGCGTCTGCCGAACGCGGACCCCGGTACGCCCCGGGTGTCGAAATTAACCAATTCTTAGAGCTAATCATGCCGATCATGATCCTTCGCAAACACCCAGGAGATCTCCTGACAATGCTCAAGGACGGCACGTATGCGGCGTGGTTCAAGACCCCGCTCGGCCAGGGCACCGGCATCGTCCATGTCGCACACGGGAAACTCTGGGGTCGCGACGGCGTCATGACCTACGACGGCACTTGCGAAGTGGATGAAAATCGATTTACCGCGACCGTCACGACAAAAAGGCATACCGAAGGACTGCCAACGGTCTTCGGCGACGATCAGGAACTCGAGGTGAAGCTCGAGGGAACGTGCGCCGGCAGAGTGGCCACGTATGTAGCAACGACGGAACAGTTTCCGGGCGTGATCCTCGAGGGAATACTCCTCTTCAGCGAGCAGCAACAGCCGCGCGCGGCACAGGCGAGCGAGCCGATCCCGAAATTCTCCCCTGCCAAACTCCCGAAACTGCCGAAGCGCTCCCGCTAGTCAGGCTCCGCCGCGGCGAAATTCACCCGGCGAGTCCTGGTCCAGCCAGCGCTTGCCTGCGATAAAGCGGCGCATGGCGTCCTGCGCTTCGCGCTAACGTCCCAACTCGTCGGCAGCCTGCATCTCATGCCGATATCCGTCGGGCAAGCGCATGGCGTGACGCGCGCCGCCGAGCTACGGGCAAAGCAGTTTCGAAACCGCAACAATTTGAATCATCTGTGAGGCAATTGGGGTCAGTTATTTTCACGTGCAGCCGTTAACAGACGCTCTGTCACCCTTCTGTCTACCCACCTCACCGCGGAAATGTCCGAGACCCATGACCATGACAGTGTTATCTTCCCTGATCAGCGAAATTCAGACCACTGCGGTATCCGGGCCCACGAAGCGGCAGCTGAGGGCGCTCACGCGCATCACCGACCTGTTCGTCGCCGGGTCCGGCCGTCATTCGAAAAAGCAGATCGAGCTGTTCGACGAGGTTTTCAAAACCCTCGTTGCCGCGATCGAGCTGGAAACCCGGATCAAGCTCGCACGCCGTCTTGCAACCGCCCCGGACGCGCCGGCGACGCTGGTTCGGGCGCTTGCCTTCGACGACGCCATCGCCGTGGCGGCTCCGGTTCTCAGCCAGTCGGAAGCGCTCAGCGACTCCGACCTGATTGCCAACGCCAGTACCCAGGGCCAGGATCATCTTCAGGCCATCGCGCATCGTCGAACGATCAGCGAAGCGATCACCGAAATCCTCATCGCGCGCGGCGAGCCCGAAATCGTCCGCACGGTCGCCGACAACGCCGGCGCCCGCTTTTCGGATGGCAGCTTTCGCGAGCTGGTCGCTCGCGCCGTCGACGATGCGCAGCTCGCGCTGCGGGTCGGAATGCGCAACGACATTCCCCGGCATCACTTCCTGAAGCTTCTCGAGACGGCCTCGGCTTCGGTCTGCGCCAGGATACGCGCAAATCCGAGATTTGCCGATGCGGTGAAGGATGCGGTAACCGAGGTGATCGACGACATCAATCTGGAGCTTCGCAACAAGTCGCGGGATCACGCCAAGGCAAAGTGGCGGGTGAAGCAACTGCAGAACTGGCACGACCTCGGCGAGGGCAGCGTTCACAAGGCCGCGCGCGCGCAAAACTTCGAACAGGCGGCCATGGCCCTGTCGGTTCTCGCCCGCTGCCCGATCGAGACCGCCGAACGGGCGATCCTCAATGACAACCCCGGCGTGGTGCAAGTCATCGCCAAGGCCGCCGGCTGCTCCTGGGCCACGGTCAAGGCGCTGTTGCAGATGCGGGCGGCGGACCGCAGGATGTCCGAAAAGGATATTGCCGAGGCGCGCGAGGACTTCGAGCGGCTGGAGACCCGGACGGCAAAACGCGTACTCGAATTCCATCGCAAGCGCCGCAACCTGCATGGTGTGGCGAGCCCGCTTGTGGTGCCGGGGGCAGCGGCGGCGGTGATGGGATAGATTTCAAGACATCATTAGAAACTCTCCAAACACGATGTGATCGAGGTCGAGTCGTCGATGATCGAAGCATTCTAATTCGTATCGGTCGCATTTGCGTTGCGGTCACCATAGCGCCTATCTAAAGAGCGTTGCAGATCGCTGGCGATCGAAGTTTGCCGACAAGACACAGGCAAACAATCCGGAGTGCGAGTCAGCAGGAGCGCTGATTCACCGGGCCAAAAAGTATGAGCCGGATTCGGAAGCGGAGCGCGGATCTTCGATCCATGATCGTTGCAGGCCGAGCGTAGAACTATTGCACGTTGGGCAGCGTGCTGTTGATGGGGGACTTTCTGGAATGCGACGCGCTGGTGGGGTTGGGATGGTAGGCCGCTTTGGTACGGCACTGCTGGGTGGAGTGGCGTTTCTGGCGTGGTTCGGATCGCCCGCTCAATCGCAAACGCCGCAAAGCGGCGCCTCCCTTCCACCCGTTACCGTCGATGCTCCGACCCAACAGTCGGCTCGCCGTGCGCCGACCAAGCGAAATGCCGCCCGGGTCCGATCAACTTCACGACGCATCACGGCGCCTGGCGCACAAACCGAAACCGTCGCGGTGCAATCGCAGCCGGGTGTCGTGCCCGCCTTTGCAGGCGGCCAGGTCGCTCGGGGCGGACGGCTGGGAATGCTCGGAAACACTCCCACGATGAGGTCACCGTTCAATGTGGCGAGCTACACGGACAAGTTCATCCGGGATCAGCAGGCGGCGACGGGTGCGGATGCCTTGATCCTGGATCCTTCGGTGCGCAGCTCCCACCCAACGGGCGGTCTGCTCGATTCCTTTAACATTCGCGGCTTCCCGATCAACGAAGGCAACAACGGCGAGTTTGCGTTCGAGGGTCTTTACGGGATCGCACCGAGCTACCGCATCTTCACGGAATACGTCGAGCGCCTCGAAGTGCTCAAGGGTCCCTCAGCCGCGCTATCGGGCATCGCGCCCAATGGCGGCGTCGGCGGCGTCATCAATGTTGTGCCGAAACGTGCGGGAGAGGACTTGACCCGCTTCACCGCGGGTTACGGTTCGAACGCGCGGTTCGGCGGTCACTTGGACGTCGCGAGGCGCTACGGCGACCGCAAGGAATGGGGCGTGCGCGCCAACGGCAGCCTGCGCGGCGGCGAAACGCCCATTGACCGGCAATCCGAAACGACGGGTGTCGGATCGCTGGCTCTCGACTACCAGGGCGAGCGGTTCAGGTCCTGGCTCTACCTCATCGCCCAGACCGATCGGTTCGATGCTCCGATGCGTCCCTTCCTCGTGGCGCCCGGCCTGCAAGTGCCCAAGGCGCCGGATGGCCGGTTGAACGTGACACAACCCTGGGAATGGTCGCGCATCAGCGATCAGTCTGTGTTGTGGCGCAACGAATACGATGTCAGCGATCAGGTTACATTGTTCGCCGACGTCGGTGGATCGAAGACCGATGTCGAACGCTTCTTCGGACTCCCGACGATCACCAATGCCCTCGGCAACACCACCTCGACGCCGGGATTCTTCGGGCTCGGCATCGATCGGCACACCTATGATGGCGGCGTCCGCGCCCGGTTCGATACTGGGTTCGTTCGTCATGCCGTCACCTTCCAGGGTTCAGTCTATCACGACGAACTTTTCCGGCGGACCACCAACGGCACCGCGGTGACGTCGAACATCTACAGTCCGACGATCGCGCCAACTCAGTTTGCAAACGAGATTCCCGGACGCCCCCGACTCTCGGAAAGTAATCTCACGGCGCTCTCGATTGCCGACACCTTGTCCGTACTCGACGAGCGCGTCCTGTTGACGTTGGGCGTCCGGCGCCAGGGCGTCGAGGTGAACAACTATCTCTCCAATGTCGGAACGCTGACGAACTCCTCCGACAAGAGCGCGACTACTCCCGTGGTCGGTCTTGTCGTCCGGCCGTGGGACAACGTCTCTCTCTATGCCAACTACATCGAGGGATTGAGCAAGGGCGACGTGGCGCCGAACAACGCTTCCAACTTCGGCGAAGTGCTCCCGCCCTACATCGCCAGGCAGTACGAGGCCGGCATCAAGGTGGACTTTGGCAAGTTCGCCACCACCTTCAGCGCCTTCGAAATATCGAAGCCGAGTGGCGAACTGTTGGCCGGGCGGTTCGGGGCGACCGCCGAAACCCAGGTACGCGGCCTCGAGTTCAACGTCTTCGGCGAACTCATGCCCGATGTTCGTGTCCTCGGAGGCGTTTCGCTGCTGGATGGCACCCTGACGAAGACCGCCATTGCGGCGAACGTGGGCAATACGCCAATTGGCGTTCCGAACGTCCAGGCCAATATTGGAGTCGAGTGGGACCTCCCGTGGGTGCGAGGGCTCACTTTGAACGGGGCAGTCATCTACACCGGCAGGCAATTCGTCGATGCAGCGAACAAGCAGCCGATTCCGGATTGGACGCGGCTCGATCTCGGCGCCCGCTACACGACGGCGATCAACGGCAAGAAGACGATCTTCCGCGCGAACGTTCAGAACGTAACCGGTGAGAGCTACTGGTCCAGCGTGGCTTCATTCGGAACGTTCTTCCTGGGAGCACCGCGCACCTATCTCCTGTCGATGAGCATCGACATGTAGTCGCTGCTCCAGCAGTTTGATGAGGAAATTGCGGTGACAGTGCACTTAATGAGGCGGAATGTTTAGTGCGCTGTCACCGTAATTCCGTGCTGGTATTCCTTGGATTGGCAACGTCTCCGAGAAGCAAGCCGGCATGAGAGGTAGCGACGTGGACGAGCGTTCGCGCATGGCAAAAATCTTCCGCCGATACATCCCGGCGAAATGAACCCTTGAGGTCGATGCCTCTTGCAACCGCGTCGCCGATCGTCCGTCCGCCCATCGCCAGGACATTCGCGTCATTATGCTGGCGGCACAGCCGCGCGGCTCGCCGATGGCTTCTCATCGAGATACGAAAGCCTTGCAATACGTATCTCAACGAGATACGTATTGCTCATGATCAGGAGCTTCAAGGGGAGGTTTGCCGAACCGATCCTTCAGGGCCGCATGGTCCCGAAAGGTTTCCCGGCAAATCTCGCCAAGGTGGCTCGCCGGAAACTGATTATGGTGGACGCTGCCACCTTTCTCGAGGCCTTGAAGTCGCCTCCCGGAAACCGCCTTGAAGCTCTCAAGGGCGATTTGGCGGGTAAGCACTCGATCCGCATCAACGATCAATGGCGCGTCGTTTTCAGATGGAGCGATACAGGTCCCGAAGACGTGGAGATAATTGACTATCACTAGCCAAAACCGGCCGATTATGGCCACCGATGAGGCGTTTGCACATGGCAAAGAAACTTCCGCCGGTTCATCCCGGTGAAATCCTGCGGGAAGAATTTCTCGTTCCGCTCAAGCTGACACCCTACGCGGTCGCCGCCGCGCTGAACGTGCCGCGCACCCGGATCGAACGCATCGCGCGCGAGGAAAAGCCCGTTACCGCCGACACCGCGCTGCGGCTCGGCAAATTCTTCAAGACCGGCGCCGCGTTCTGGATGAACATCCAGGCGCGCTTCGATCTCGAAACCGCCGAAGACGTGCTCGCGCCGCAGATCAGGAAGATCACCTCGTACAAGGCGGCGTGAGAGCGGTGTTTCAGGAGTTCTGGAGTCAGTGGGCCCAATCAGGGGGAATGTTTAGTGCACTGTCACCGCAACTGGCATGACCTCGGCGAAGGAAGCGTTCACAAGGCCGAGCGCGCAAGACTTCGAACAGGCGGCAATGGCCCTGTCGGTGCTCGCCCGCTGCCCGATCGAGACCGCCGAACGGGCGATCCTCAATGAAAACCCCGGCGTGGTGCAAGTCATCGCCAAGGCCGGTTTTCAAACGCGCGATTTGCGCCCTTCTCGGTCTCATCCGCCTCGACCTCTTTAGCGGAATTACGATGACGGTGCACTCACTTGGTCACGTCTGATACCTGTGCTTTTCCCTAATCTGCGCCAATGAATTCGGCCGTGCCAGGTTGCGCGCGTCCGATGGCCGCCAGCAGTTTCGGTAGCAGCGGCTGCAAATCGGCAAGCCGATTGGACGTCGCGGCAAGCACGATCACCGCGAGCGGGTACGAGCCCAGGTTCTGTTGAAAAGACGGGTTCCGATCCACCGTAACAAAAATATCGAATTCGGCTGCGGCGAGCGCCAGCAATTCTCCGTTCTTGATGGTCGTCCAGCCCATCTGGCGGGCGGTCTTGACGCTATGTCCGGGGATATCGCGGGCGAGCCGCCAATCGACGCATTCGTCGATCAGAATCCTCACGAGGCTGCGTCAACCACTCGCGCCCTGGCCTCCTCCAGGAACGCGATAACCTGCTCCCGCGTCACCGACGGAAACCCTTCGAGGAAATCGTCAATCGACTCGCCGGCTTCGAGATAGTCGAGCAAGGTCTGCACCGGAACTCTCGTCCCGTGAAATACGGCGGAGCCGCCCATGATGTCAGGGCTGCGTGAGATGATCGGCTGTTTCATGACTTAAGATTACACCTCGGCTCGGGCGACGCGCAACGAAACGCAGCGTCGTCGAAGGAGGAGACAACCAGTCGTTCCAAAATGGTGCCCGGGGGCGGGATCGAACCACCGACACTGCGATTTTCAGTCGCATGCTCTACCAACTGAGCTACCCGGGCACTGCCCGGCAATGGCCCGGGAGCGCCGGTTTATAGTCAGGCCGGGGGGCTGTGTCCACCCGCCTTCGCCTTCGGCTACGGCGTGGCGGGCCCGGCTTCGCCTGTGCCGTCAAATGGCTGGAAAACAACGTAAATTGACGATTTCACCGGCATCGCTGACGGGGTGAATGCCGGGCGGCTGGCGTCCGTCATCCCCATGTCGGCAAACGACATCCTATCTGTGCATGGGGTTGTTTTCGATATTTTGCTAATCGGCCTCTTCGTCGGCCTCCGGCCGGCCTGGAACCACGTAGGAGCCCGACAGCCAGCGGTTCAGGTCGACGTCGCGGCAGCGCTCGGAGCAGAACGGTTTGGAGGCCTCATGGGCCGGCTTGCCGCAGATCGGGCACTTCTTTGCTGCCCCCGGGCCGGGAGCGCCCGGTTTGGGCGGCTCAGCTGGCATTGATCCAGCCGAAGCGGATCGGAAAACCCTCGCCGCCGAGCAGGGTGACCGTCTCGTAGAGCGGCAGGCCGACGATATTGGTGTAGGAGCCGACCATCTTGACCACGAACGAGCCGGCGATGCCCTGCACGGCGTAGCCGCCGGCCTTGCCGCGCCATTCGCCGGAGCCGATATAGGCTTGGATATCGTCCTCGCTGAGGCGCTTGAAGCGCACCCTGGTCTCGATCAGGCGCTGGCGGAAGGCCTGCTTCGGCGTCACCAGGCAGATCGCGGTGTAGACCCGGTGGTTGCGCCCGGACAGCAGCCGCAGGCATTGCGAGGCCTCGTCGACCAAATTGGCCTTGGGCAGGATGCGGCGGCCGACCGCGACCACGGTATCGGCGGCGAGGATGAAGGCGCCGCGCAATTCGTCGTCGAGCTGCACCGATTTGAGCGCGGCGTCGGCCTTGGCGCGGGCCAGCCGGTTGGCGCAGGCGCGCGGCAGCTCACCCCGCTTCGGGGTCTCGTCGACATCGGCCGGACGCAGCGCATCGGGCTCGATGCCGGCCTGGTTGAGCAGGCTGAGCCGACGCGGCGAACCGGAGGCGAGAACGAATTTGGGGCGGCCTAGCATGCGGGGATTCGTCGGCGGGAGGGCGGGGCGAAATTTGCGCGGAACCTATCGGAAGGGGCTGGGGGAGACAACCACGCTCGGTGTGCCCCCTCTCCCGCTCTTGCGGGGGAGGGCTGGGGTGGGGGCTGTCTCGGCTTCGGAACTCGCGGAGAGAGCCCCCACCCGCCTCGCTGGCGCTCGGCACCCTCCCCCGCAAGTGCGGGAGAGGGAAGAACTCACCCGCTCGCCGCACCGACCTTGGAAAACCGCTTGCGGATCCGCAGCAGCAGGGTGTCGCAGACCTCGCGGTAGGCCTGCAGCTTCTGCTCGCGATTGCCTTCGGCGCCGGTGGGATCGTGGGTCGGCCAATATTCGACGTCGGCCGCCACTGTGCGGGTCAGTTCCAGCGCCTTGTGGTGCGCTTCGGGCGACAGCGTGATGATGAGGTCGAAATTCAGCCCTTCCCAGTCGTCGAGTTCCTCGAAGGTGGTCGGCTTGTGTTCCGATATGTCCTGGCCCAGTTCCGCCATCACCGCGACCGCGAACGGATCGAGCTCGCCCTTGCGGACGCCGGCGGATTTGACGTAGAGCGCGTGGGGAAACATCTGCTGCAGCAGACTTGCGGCCATCGGCGAGCGCACGCTGTTGAGACCGCACGCGAACAGCACGGCCTGCGGGGTGCGCGCGCGCGGCGTCTCCATGGGAGACTAACCCTTCCAGTGCAGAACGGTGATCAGCGTAAACAGCCGGCGGGCGGTTTCGAAATCGAGCCGCACCTTGCCCTTCAGCCGTTCCTGCAGGGTGCGCGAGCCCTCGTCGTGAATGCCGCGGCGGCCCATGTCGATGGCCTCGATCTTGTCCGGGGTGGCGGTACGGATCGCCTGGTAATAGCTGTCGCAGATCATGAAATAGTCCTTCACGATCCGCCGGAACGGCGTCAGCGACAACAGATGCGCCACCACGGGCGTGCCGTCCTCGCGGCGGATGTCGAACATCAGCCGGTTGCCGGTGATGCCGATATGCAGGGTGAACGGCCCGTTGTCGGCGCCCTCGGGCGCGAACAGGTTTTTCTCCACCAGATCGTAGATCGCGATCGCCCGCTCGTGCTCGATATCCGGGCCGGAACGCCCGATCGATTCCTCGTCGAGCGTTACCGCCACGATGCGATTGTCGGAATCCTCGTCTGGCGGGGGCTGGGTCATGACAGGTTGAGGCGCAGTCCCACTGAGCGCGCATGGGCATCGAGGCCTTCGGCCTTGCCCAGCGTCATTGCCGCCGGTCCCAGCTCCCGCAACTGGTCCGGCCCGCATTTCAGGATCGACGTTCGCTTCATGAAGTCAAGTACGCCGAGGCCGGAGGAGAACCGCGCCGATCGCGCGGTCGGCAGCACGTGGTTGGAACCGCCGACATAGTCGCCGATCGCCTCGGGGGTGTGGGGGCCCAGAAATATCGCGCCGGCATTGCGGATTTGCGCCGACAGCGCCTCCGGATCCCGCGTCATGATCTCCAGATGCTCGGCGGCGATGGCGTTGGCCAGCGGCACGGCCTCGGCCAGGTTCTTGACCAAGATGATAGCGCCGAACGCGTCCCACGAGGCCCGCGCGATCCCGGCGCGCGGCAGCGTCGCCAGCTGCGATTGCACCGCGCGCTCGACGTCGTCAGCCAAAGCGGCGCTGTCGGTGATCAGGATCGACTGCGCGTTGACGTCGTGCTCGGCCTGCGCCAGCAGGTCGGCCGCGATCCAGCCGGCATTGCCGGTGTCGTCCGCGATCACCAGCACCTCGGAGGGACCGGCGATCATGTCGATGCCGACCTTGCCGAACACCTGCCGCTTGGCGGCGGCGACATAGGCGTTGCCGGGGCCGACGATCTTGGCCACCGGCGCGATGGTCGCGGTACCCCAGGCCAGCGCCGCCACCGCCTGCGCGCCGCCGACGCGGTAGATTTCGCAGACGCCGCCGAGATGGGCCGCCGCCAGCACCAGCGGATTGAGCTTGCCGTCCGGCGACGGCACCACCATCACCACGCGCGGCACGCCGGCGACTTTCGCCGGCACCGCGTTCATCAGCACCGAGGACGGATAGGCGGCGGTGCCGCCCGGCACATAGAGCCCGACCGCGTCGATCGCGCTCCAGCGCCAGCCGAGTTCGACGCCGAGCGCGTCGGTGAAGCGCTCGTCCTTCGGCAGCTGCCGCTGGTGAAACACCTCGATGCGGTCGCGGGCGAAGGCCAGCGCGTCGAGCGTTTTGGCGTCGCAGGCCTTCACCGCAGCGTCGATTTCGCCTGGGGTCACCTGCAGGCCGCCGGCATCGAGCTCGAGCCGGTCGAACTTGCGCGTCGCCTCGATCAACGCGGCGTCGCCGCGCGCGGCCACATCGTCGACGATGGCGCGGGTGGCGGCCTCGATATCGGCCGATACCTCGCGCTTGGCGCCGAGAAAACCCTGGAATTGGCGGGCAAAATCGGCGCTGCTATGGTCGAGACGAACGGGCATGGCGGCTTTCTGGCGTTACACTGCTCAATGGCGCGGTGGTAAACCGCCGTCAACCCTTAGCCCGGATCTTCGTCATTCCGGGATGGTGCGCCAGCACCAGACCCGGAATCTCGAGATTCCGGGTTCGCTCGCTTCGCTCTCGCCCCGGAATGACGATTTGCGTCAAGCCCCCAGCCCCGATTCCGCCCCCTCGCCGGGATCGCCGGCTCCGAGATCGTCGTCGCCGAGGTCGGTCAGCTGGCATTCGAGGCATTCGACGTCGAGCCGCAGCGCCCCGCCATGGGCGAACAGCAGGAGCGCACTGCCGCCGGGGGCTTCCCCGGGATGAAACTCGATTCCCACGAGCTCGAGGGCTTTTGGCGGCGTCTCCAGATCGATATTGCGCGACTTGCACGACAGCACCCGGTCGAATCGCAGCGCCGCGATCAGGCGGCGCGGCGCGGATTCCCCCGCCAGCGTCTGTTCCCAGTCCAGCCGGAGCATGCCGACCACCAGCCGCTTTTCGCCCTGCCGCCAGACGATATCCGACGTCCGCACCCGGGCATCCTGCACATGCGCCGAGATCACCGCGAGATCGTCGGCGTCGAGCGCGACCAGTTTGAGCTCGGCGTTCACCGCTGGCGCCTTTTCGTTTGCGCGTATTCCTTTCGCAAAACCGGTCCCCACTCTTGCGGAATACGCGTCTATCCGCTGATACGTTCGATGGTGGCGCCGCAGGCCGACAATTTGTCCTCGAGCCGCTCGAAGCCGCGGTCGAGATGGTAGACCCGGTTGACCATGGTCTCGCCCTCGGCGGCGAGGCCGGCGATCACCAGCGACACCGAGGCGCGCAGGTCGGTGGCCATCACAGGCGCGCCGCGCAATCCGGCGATGCCGTCGATGGTGGCGGTTTCGCCGTCGAGGCTGATCCGCGCGCCGAACCGCGCCAGCTCCTGCACATGCATGAAGCGGTTTTCGAAAATCGTCTCGGTGATATGCGAGGCGCCTCCGGCGCAGGCCATCAGCGCCATCAGCTGGGCCTGCAGGTCGGTGGGAAAGCCCGGAAACGGCGCGGTCGATACCGTCACCGGATTGAGGCCGGCGCCGTTTCTGATAACGCGGATGCCTTTGTCGTCGACCGTTATCTCTGCGCCTGCCTGGGTCAGCACGTCGAGCGCCGATTGCAGCAGTTCCGGTCGCGCGCCGGCCAGCAGCACATCGCCGCCGGTCATCGTCACCGCCATCGCATAGGTGCCGGTCTCGATCCGGTCCGGCAGCACGGTGTGCCGCGCGCCGTGCAGTTTGGCCACGCCCTCGATCACGATGCGGGGCGTGCCGGCGCCGGAGACCCGCGCGCCCATCTTGTTGAGGCAGTCGGCGACGTCCTGGATTTCAGGCTCGCAGGCCGCATTGGTGATCACGGTGGTGCCCTGGGCCAGGGTCGCCGCCATCAGCGCGACATGGGTGCCGCTCACGGTGACCTTGGGAAAGTCGATCGCGGCGCCCTTCAGGCCGCCGGGGGCCTTGGCGATCACATAGCCGCCGTCGATGGTGATGCTGGCGCCGAGTTTCTCCAGCGCCATGATCAACAGATCGACCGGCCTTGTGCCGATGGCGCAGCCGCCGGGCAACGACACCCTGGCCTCGTGCATCCGCGCCAGCAGCGGCGCGATCACCCAGAAGCTGGCGCGCATCTTCGACACCAGTTCGTAGGGCGCTGTCGTGTCGATGATGTTGGCCGCCGAAATGTGCAGGGTCTGGCCCTGATATTCGTGATCGCCGGGCCGCTTGCCGGCCGACATGATATCGACGCCGTGATTGCCGAGAATGCGCTGCAAATTCACGACGTCGGCCAGCCGCGGCACGTTGTCGAGGATCAGCGTCTCCTCGCTGAGCAGCCCCGCGATCATCAATGGCAGTGCGGCATTCTTCGCGCCCGAAATCGGAATCGTGCCATTGAGCTTGCTGCCGCCGACGATGCGAATGCGATCCATGCCAAATCCTGCTTGCTATGCACAAAGTATAGGGCGAAGGGCCCCCGGATGGCAAAAGCTTTGAAATTTGCGGCTATTTGATGGGGTGGCAGGCGTCCCGGGTCATGCGCGTCTGCTAAAATACGTCGTCCCGGCCCCCGAGCCGGGACCCATAAGCGGCTTAACGTGAGGTCACGGCGTATGGGTCCCGGATCAGCGTTCGCTGCGCTCACTTGTCCGGGACGACGGTTAAATCGCGTTGATATCCTCGCTCTCCAGGACCGGCCTCGGAAATCCGTCGCGCGCGACCTTGATCATGGCGCGGCCGAGTTTTTCGGACGTCGTCATGGTGCCCGGCATGGCTCGGACGAGGTATGATAACAGCGGCGCGGACACCGCGTAGACCGCGTTGATCCAGCCGGTCTTCGACCGCACGCCGTGCAGCGGCTGGATGCCGTTGGGACGGAACATGTAGGCGGCCCTGAACGGCAGCTTGAGCAGATCGTTCTCGGTCTTGCCCTTGACCCGCGCCCACCTCAGGCTGCCTTGCTCGGTGGAGTCGGTGCCGCGGCCGGTGACATAGATGAACACCATGCCCGGATTGAGCTTTGCCAGCGTCCTCGCCGCGGCCATGGTGACGTCGTAGGTCAGATGCCGGTAGCGTTCGGCATCCATGCCGAGCGAGGACACGCCGAGACAGAAGAAACAGGCGTCATAGCCTGACAGTTCGGATTCGATCGCCGAGAAATCCGTGAAATCGCCGTGAACGATTTCGCGGAGTTTTGCGTGTTGCTGGCCGGTCGGGCTGCGCCCGACCGCGAGCACGCTTGTCACGCCGGCATCGATCAGGCATTCCCGCAGCACGCCCTGCCCAACCATGCCGGTGGCGCCGAACAGGATGGCTTTCATGCCCGGGCGAACTCCGTTCATCCTTTGATGAATTCCAGCAGGTCGGCGTTGATGGTGGCCGCTTCCGTGGTGGGCATGCCGTGCGGAAAGCCCTTGTAGGTCTTCAGCGTGCCGTTCTTCAGCAGCTTGGCCGACAATGGCGCGGAGTCGGCATAGGGAACGATCTGATCGTCGTCGCCATGCATCACCAGTACGGGCACGGTGATCTTCTTCAGGTCTTCGGTGAAGTCGGTCTGCGAGAAGGCGACGATGCCGTCGTAATGCGCCTTGGCGCCGCCCATCATACCCTGGCGCCACCAGTTCTGGATGATGGCTTCCGAGGGTTTGGCGCCCGGCCGGTTGTAGCCATAGAACGGCCCCGCCGGCAGATCGCGATAGAAATTCGAACGATTGGCGAGCAGCGCCGCCTGCAGTCCGTCGAACACCTCCCTGGGCAGGCCGCCGGGATTGGCCGGCGTCTTCATCATCAGCGGCGGCACCGCGCTGATGATGGCCGCCTTCGCCACCCGGCTCTCGCCGTGCCGCGCGATGTAGTGCACCACTTCGCCGCCGCCGGTGGAGTGGCCGATATGAACGGCGCTCTTGAGATCGAGATGCGCGGTCAGGGCCGCGAGGTCGTCGGCATAATGATCCATGTCATGGCCATCGCCGGTCTGGCTGGAGCGGCCGTGGCCGCGACGGTCATGGGCGACGACGCGAAAACCGTTGTTCAGGAAGAACAGCATCTGCGTGTCCCAGTCGTCGGATGACAGCGGCCAGCCGTGGCTGAATACGATGGGCTGACCGGTGCCCCAGTCCTTGTAGAAGATTTCGGTGCCGTCTTTGGTGGTGATGGTGGGCATGGGGACTCCTGTCAGAACTGTTTTGGCAACTCAATCATACCTAGGCTCTCTCCGCGTCATTGCGAGGAGCACTTGCGACGAAGCAATCCATATCTCCGCGCAAAGAAAGCAAGAGTGGATTGCTTCGCTTCGCTCGCAATGACGGTGATGGCAATCAGCCATACACCGGCACCGGCCGATACCGCCTGAGCGCGCCGATGATGACGACGACGAAGAACACCAGCACGATGCCCTGGGCGACGGCGAACGGCGGCTCGGCCGGCGGCACGCTCGGCGCCAGCGCATGCAGCGCCGGGACCTTCAGGAAGCTCTGGACCACCAGCACGAACACATTGAGATAAAGCGAGATCAGCGCGGTCAGCACATAGATCCAGCGCCACGCGCCGGAAAGTCTTTGGCCATACAGCGCGAAACAGGCGACCGCCAGCAGCCCGAGCGAGAGAAAGCCGAACAGGTGGGAGGGGAGAAACTTTGCGGACACCAATGGCGGAATCACGAAACCCGTGGCGCTGGTCAAAATCGTGGTCGCCAGGAAGATCGCGGTCAGCCCCGGCATCCGGTTGGAGCCGAGCATCCCGAACATGACGATAATGCCGGCCACGATGCCGATCAGGCTGATGACGACGTGCACAGTGACAAACGTGGACAAACTCATTCCCAGGATCATGATGCTCTTCCCCTTGATATGACCAACCTCATGCTACGGCTCCCGGCTGGAACTTGCCATTCACGCATCCGTGCACCCGTCATGCAATTCGTGCGCCGGATGGCGCTGCGTCGCGCGCGACTCTTGTCGAAGCTCTAGCGATTCAGAAATTCCACCAGCTTCGGGATCACCTCGGCGGGCGCTTCCTCCATCAGCCAGTGTCCCTTGCCCTTGACGAGGATGCCCTCGACGTTACTTGCCACCATCTTGCCCTGCTCGATCAGGAACGGGCCGCCGGCCTTTTCGCCGGACAAAACCAGCAGCGGCATCGTCAGTTTCGTCCTGGCGAACCCGGCGAAATCCTCGGCGTCTTTCGGAAATGCCCGGAAAACTTCCATGCCCGCCTTCATGTTGCCGGGCCTGGCATATTCGCCGGCATAGAACTTGCGATCCGCCTCGGAGACGGATTTGGCGGGATCGGCGGCGAAGTCGTTCCAGAAGTGATCGAGATAGGTTCGCTCCCTTCCGGTGACCAGCGCCAGCGGCGTCTTGCCGTAGAAGTGGAAATGCCAGAGATCGCGCAGCAGGAATACGTTATTCCATTCGCCGACTCCGGGCAGGAACGCTTCCATCAGCACCAGACGGTCGACCTCGGCGGGGTATTGCGCCGCATAGGCATAGGCGACCATCAGCCCGATATCGTGGCCGACCAGGCGAATGCGATCGTATTTGAGATTTTTGACCAGCGCATGAATATCCCGCGCCATCGCCGCCTTGGTGTAACCATCCGCGGGCGCCGCGGACTGACCGAAACCGCGCAAGTCGGGCGCGATCACGGTGTGCCTGTCGGCGAGCCTGGCGATCAGCGGCCGCCACATATGGCTGGTCTCGGCAAAGCCGTGCAACAGCACGACGGGATCGCCCCTGCCGGCGACGAGATAATGCAGATTGACGCCGTTGACCTCGGCGAATTTGCTCTGCGGGCCTTGCGCCAGGGCCGGACCGGGAGCGAGCAATGCGACCGAGAGAGCCATCGATATGGCGAGGACTACGGCACGACCAATTTTCAGCGCGCATTGCATGCGAGATTTCCTCATTCTTCGTTAAAACAGATATCAGTAATAGCGCGGTATCGGCCCGTTATGTGGAGTCTTTCGGCCAGACAGGTCGAACATCACTTCGTCGACGTAGCACCAGCCCCAGCCCTCCGGCGGATCATAGCCCTCGATGACAGGATGCCCGGTGGCATGAAAATGCGCGGTCGCGTGCTTGTTGGGCGAATCGTCACAGCAGCCGACATGGCCGCAGCTGCGGCAGATCCGCAAATGCAGCCATCGGCTGCCGCTCTCCAGGCATTCCTCGCAGCCGAGCGCGCTGGGCGTGACGTTCTGGATGCCGGCGATATGGCTGCAGCCTTTTGACATTTTTATCTGCCCTCCGTTGTCCCTGGGTAGCCACACATTCTGGCCTCATCCTCTTATGTCCCATGTCAAGAGTAGAGGCATGACGAAGGGTTTCTCCGTGAATTGCGGAGAAGAATGAGTGGGGATGTGATCGTGCAAAGGTGGAAGCAGAACCCAGAGACGTCGGTCAACAAGCTCTTATTCGCGGGTTCACGCATGTCCGTAGGTTCGTCTGGGGCTGTCCCGCTCTGAGGTCGGACGTCGATCTTGCGATCGGTCACACAGGATGATCGGGAATTCCCCTTGCCGCGGCTCCGCTCCCGCCTTTGCACGAGATTTGTCAGTTCGCCGGACCACTGCCCCGGCGAGGCTCCCTGGTTAGTTAGCGCTCCGCCTTGACGGCATGGCTCCCCTTGCCAAGCCTCTTAAGCCGAGGCTGCCGCGACGCGTGCGGCCCGAGCGACGGCCCAGATGAAGCCGGCGAGCTCGCGGGCGATCGCGACGATGGCGATGGTCTTGAGCTTGCCTTTTCTGATCAGGGTACGATAGCGCCGGTACAGCCGGCACTGCGCCTTCCAGGCAATCTCGCGGACTTCTGGTGGTGCCGCATCGACCTTCGGCTGCTTGGCTTGCCCGACCCGCGGGGGATGCTGATAGCTCCACGAGCACTCCACCAGCATGCGCCGGGCCCGCCGGTTACCGGCTTTGGTGATCGCTCCGCGCTTGATGCTGTCGCCGGTGGAATTCTCCGAAGGCACGAGCCCGAGATAGGCCATCAACTCGGTCGGCGTTCGGAACCGCGAGAGGTCACCGATCTCGGCCAGCAGCGTCGTAGCCGAGACCAGATCGATGCCGCGCATGGCCATCAATGCGGTGACCACCGGCGCCAGTGACCATTCCGGAACCATCGCGGCAATGGCCTGCTCCAGGCGAGTGAGGCGCTCCTGCGCCTGACGCATCGCCAGCATCATCTCCTCCAGCACAAGGCGCTGTTGTGGATGCTCGAGCTTCTGGCTCGCGATCCAGTTCATATGCGCCTTGCTCCAGGTCTTCCTGCCCTCTGGATAAGGCCTTCCCTGCCGCAATAGAAAGGCCGAGACATGCTGGCGCTTGGTGCGCAAATCAAGCATCGCCGTCTCGCGCGCCCGCGTCAGATCCCGCATCGCCTCGTGACCTCCGTCCGGCACCCAGACCGCGGTCAGTTCGTCGGCGCGCAGCAGCTTCGCCAGCATCAGCGCGTCACGCCGGTTGGTCTTCACCTTGTCGCCTGGCCGCTTTGGAATCAGCGAGGGCGCCACCACCACGCATTCGAAGCCGAGGCCCGTGATCTGCCGGTGCAGTCCGTAGCCGGTCGGGCCTGCCTCGTAGCAGAACGTCAGCTGCCTGTACTTGGCGGAAAGCTTCCGAACCAACTTCGCCGTGGCGGCCGGCGTGTTCTCGATCTCCCCAAAGAACCGAACTTCACCACCCCGGCCAGCCTCCGCAATTGCAACCGCATTACGCAACTTCGACGTATCGAAACCCACGAAAGCATCGCTATAATCACCCATGACTCGCCCTCCTTGCGTGAGGCTCTGCCCGGCCTATCCGGGTAACCCTCGCACTCGCATCGAGGGTGAGTCGCCTCCGGTCCGCAAAGGGACATACGGTCTGAGGAGGC
>NZ_JAURXB010000251.1 GCF_030654605.1 Bradyrhizobium sp. | reverse complement strand
AAGGTGATGCCGCTGACAGCCGAAATGATCGCGGAGATCGGGCGGCGCTATCCCGGTCTCGACGACGTCAGGCGCGGCGCGGAGCTGGTGCGCGAACTGATTTCGTACCTGATCGGCGCTGTCGTTACCGAATCGCGCCGCCGGCTCGATCTTGCCCGGCCCAAATCGGTCGACGACGTACGCAACCTAGGCGATGTCCTGATCACGTTTCCGCCCGCCGTGGCGCAGGCGGAAGCCGGGATCAAGGCGTTCCTGAAGTTCAGGATGTACCGCCATCCCAGGGTGATGCGGGTAATGGGCGAGGCCGAACAGATCCTGTTCGACCTGTTCGCGCGCTACCAGCAGAGCCCGGGCGACCTGCCGGCGGAGTGGTCGTCGCGCGATGGCGGCGCGCACGAGACGGAGGCCGAGCGGGCGAGGCGGATCGGCAACTTTATCGCCGGGATGACCGACCGTTTCGCCATCACCGAGCACCAAAGGCTTTTTGACTCGACCCCGGATTTGCGTTAGGCGGCGGCCTAGCCGCATGCGGCATCATCCCCGGTCCAGTCACGCCCATGATCGATTCCAGCCAATCGCAGCATCTTTTCGCCAACGTGCTGGCCCGCGTCCACGCGGTTTGCGGCGCGCTCGCCTCCGAAGGCGGCTGGCCCGCCGGCATTGATCTGTCGCGGGTCGTGGTCGAGCCGCCGCGTGATGCAGCGCATGGCGACATGGCGACCAATGCCGCGATGGTGCTGGCCAAGGAGGCCAGGGCAAAACCGCGCGATCTCGCCGAAGCGATCGCAACCAAACTGCGCGCGGATGACCTGATTGCATCGGTCGACGTCGCCGGCCCCGGCTTCATCAATCTGACTCTGAAGCCGTCGGCCTGGTCGGACGCGTTGCGCACCGTGCTGCGCGAGGGCGCCGGCTACGGCAAAAGTCCAATGGGCGCGGCCGAGAAGGTCAATGTCGAATACGTCTCGGCCAACCCCACCGGGCCGATGCATGTCGGCCACTGCCGCGGCGCGGTATTCGGCGATGCGCTGTGCAGCCTGCTGGATTTCGCGGGCTACGACGTCACGCGCGAGTATTACATCAACGATGCCGGCGCCCAGGTCGACGTCCTCGCCCGCTCGGCGTTCCTGCGCTATCGCGAGGCGCTCGGCGAGAGCATCGAGATTCCGGAAGGACTCTATCCCGGCGACTACCTCGTGCCGGTAGGGCAGGCGCTCGCCGCGGAATATGGCGACAAGCTCAAGGCGATGTCGGAAGCCGCCTGGCTGCCGCCGGTGCGGGCCAAAGCCATCGCCATGATGATGGACATGATCAAGACCGATCTTGCCGCGCTCCACATCAAGCACGACGTGTTTTTCTCCGAGCGGTCGCTGATCGAATCCGGCAACAACAAGGTCACCGAGACCATCGACTTTCTGCGCTCCAAGGGCGACGTCTACGAAGGCCGGCTGCCGCCTCCCAAGGGCGGCGCGCCGGTGGAGGATTACGAGGACCGCGAGCAGACGCTGTTTCGCGCCACCGCCTATGGCGACGACGTCGACCGTCCGCTGATGAAGTCGGACGGCAGCTACACCTATTTCGCTTCCGATATCGCCAACCACAAGAACAAGTTCGACCGCGGCTTTGCCAATCTGATCGATGTGTTCGGTGCCGATCATGGCGGCTACATCAAGCGCATGCAGGCGGCGGTCAAGGCCGTCACGGCGGGCAGCGCCACGCTGGATGTGAAGGTGGTGCAATTGGTCCGGCTGCTGCGCCATGGCGAGCCGGTGAAGATGTCGAAACGGTCAGGCGATTTCGTCACCCTGCGCGAGGTGGTCGACGAGGTCGGCTCCGACGCGGTGCGGTTCATGATGCTATTCCGCAAGAACGACGCGGTGCTGGATTTCGATCTCGCCAAGGTGATCGAGCAGTCCAAGGACAATGCGGTGTTCTATGTGCAGTACGGCCATGCCCGCGGCCATTCGATCTTCAAGAACGCCCGGGAACTGGTTCCTGACCTGCCGGAAGACACCGAAGCGCGGGCGGCGTTCCTGGGGGATGCGGCGGTGGAACGGCTGACCGACCCCGCGGAACTCAGCCTGCTCAGGCTGCTGGCGCTCTATCCCCGGATGATCGAGGGGGCGGCGGTGGCACACGAGCCGCACCGAATCGCGTTTTATCTATATGATCTCGCCAGTGAATTTCATGCGCTATGGACCCGGGGGCGCGATTTGCCCTATTTACGCTTCATTATCAATAATGATGCAGAGATTACAAAGGCGCGATTGGCATTGGTCCAGGGCGTCGTCTCGGTTCTGGCATCCGGGCTCGCCGTTCTCGGCGTCCATGCCCCGACCGAGATGCGATAGGGGGTAAGCTTCACGCGGGGAACCGTGAGGCATCTGGCAGGCGCCGGTTCGTTTGCAAAAGCGGGTTGGCGGCTTTCCCGAAGGGGACGCATCATCACGATGGCTGATCGATATCAGGACAGGCCTTTTCCCGCCGACGATGGCTATGATCGCGGCGGCGAACCCCATGCGCCGGCAAGGACCGAGAACGATCCGCTGGCGGAGCTTGCGCGCCTGATCGGCCAAACCGACCCGTTCGCGATGGGCCGGGCCAACCAGCCGGTACAGCCGCGCAGCGTGCGCGACCAGTACCAGCCCTCGGCACCTGCCGCCGACGAAGAGCCCGCCGTGGGTCCGCCACCGTGGATGCGCCGCGCCACCCCGCAGGCCGCTCCGGCCGCTCCGCAGGACGATTACGAACAGGATTACCCGAGCGCCGTGCACCCGCTGCATCGCTACGCAGCGCCGCTCGCCGCGCCGGAGCCGGACTATCACCAGTCCCCGTCCTACGCCGACGCCGGTCAGGAGACCGATCCGTCGCGCTACGACGACGCCTTGTATGGCCAACTCGATCACGGCGCGCAGCACACCCAGCACGATCCGGCCTACGCGGATGACCCTTACGCCTATCAGGACGGCTACGGCGATATCGCCGAGGACGAGCCGGTCAAGAAGCGCGGCGGCGGCATGATGACTGTTGCCGTGGTGCTCGTGCTGGCGGTGGTGGGGACGGGCGCGGCCTTGGCCTATCGCACCTTTGTCGGATCGCCCCGCAGCGGCGAGCCGCCGATCATCAAGGCCGACAACAGCCCGACCAAGATCGTGCCGGCCCCCGCGGATGGTTCCGCCAAGGTGCCGGACCGCATGGCGACCGGCGATGGCAAGGAAAAGATCGTTCCGCGCGAAGAAGCTCCGGTTGACGTCAATGCCAGGACCGGTCCGCGCGTGGTGTTTCCGCCGCTGAATCCGAACAGCAATCCGCCGTCCGCCGCGAGCGTCGCCACTGCCGGGCCGGTGCCCGCAGGCGCGGGCAATGGCACGCTGCCTAACGGCACCGAGCCGCGCAGGATCAAGACCCTTGCCGTCCGTGGCGATCAGGCCGACGGCGCCGCGGCGCCAGTCAACGCGCCGCCGCCGGCGAAACCCGCACCCGCGCCAAGAGCGGCACCGGCTCCGGCCGCGCCTGCCTCGCGCAGCCCGCCTTCATCAGCCAATGCGAGCGCCAACGGGCCGCTGTCCCTGACACCGCAGGCCGCTCCTGGCGCGCCGGCGGCCCGGGTCGCCGCCGTAAACCCCGCGTCGAGTGGTGGCGGGGGATATCTGGTTCAGGTGGCCTCGCAGAAGAACGAGTCGGACGCACAGGCCTCGTTCCGGGCCCTGCAGGGCAAGTATCCGGCCGTGCTCGGCTCGCGTTCGCCGGTGATCAAACGCGCCGATCTCGGCGACAAGGGCGTCTACTACCGCGCCATGATCGGTCCGTTCGGCTCCGCCGATGAGGCCACGCAGTTCTGCGGCAACCTGAAAACTGCCGGCGGACAGTGCGTCGTCCAAAGGAATTAACGGCCGTTTCCTTGACCCTTGGGCTGCCAGCGGGCTAATCGGCCCCATGAACAGCCGCGCATTCATCACAGGCGTATCCGGATTGGAACTCAGCGCCGCCGAGCGCGAATTCATCCGTTTGGAACGGCCATGGGGATTTATCCTATTCAAGCGGAATATCGAGACACCCACGCAAGTCGCTCAGCTTGTTCAGGAGTTGCGCAGCGCCGTTGGTGAGGCGGATGCACCGGTCCTGGTCGACCAGGAAGGCGGCCGGGTCCAGCGCCTCGGCCCGCCGCACTGGCCGGTCTACCCGCCGGGAGCCGTGTTCGACGCGCTCTACGATATCGACCGCGTGGCCGGGCTCTCCGCGGCGCGCCTGAGCGCCCGGCTGATTGCAGCCGACCTGCTGGCAACAGGCATTACCGTGGATTGCCTGCCGCTGGCCGATTTGCCGGTCCCCGGCGCCGACGCCGTGATCGGCAACCGCGCCTATGGCACCGAGCCCGGCAAGGTGGCGGCAATCGCCCGCGCCGTGACCGAGGGGCTGGAGCAGGGCGGCGTTCTGCCGGTTCTCAAGCACATTCCCGGACATGGACGGGCCACAGCGGACACCCATTTCAGGCTTCCGGAGGTCGATACGCCGCTTGCGGAGCTGGAACGGACCGATTTCGCCGCATTTCAACCGCTGGCGGACCTTCCGATGGCCATGACCGCACATGTTGTGTTTAGCGCGCTGGACCCCGCCCATCCGGCGACGACTTCTGCGACAATCATCGAACGGGTGATTCGCGGCGTGATCGGGTTCCAGGGTTTGTTGATGAGTGATGATGTGTCCATGAACGCGTTGGCGGGAACGATCGCCGAGCGGACCCGAGCCATCGTCAACGCCGGCTGCGACATGGTCCTGCATTGCAACGGCAATCTCGACGAGATGCAGGCGGTCGCCCGCGAGACGCCGGAATTGTCGGGCAAGGCGCTGGATCGCGCGAAGTTGGCGCTGGCATCGCGAAAAGCTCCGCAGCCGTTCGATCGGCAGGCGGCGCGGGCTGAACTGGACGCGTTGATCAATCGGGCAGGGATTAAGAGCGCATGAGCGCAGAGATTTTATCGTTTGAAACCGGACGGCCCGCCGAGCTCGCCGCCGACGACGAGCCGTCTCTGGTCGTCGACGTCGAAGGATATGAGGGTCCGCTCGACCTTCTGCTGGCGCTGGCGCGGCAGCAGAAGGTCGACCTGCACAAGATTTCCATTCTGGCGCTGGCCGACCAGTACCTCGTGTTCATCGAGGCGGCCCGTAAAATTCGCCTCGAACTCGCCGCCGACTATCTGGTGATGGCGGCGTGGCTGGCGTATCTGAAATCCCGGCTGCTGCTGCCGGAACCCGCGACCCCTGACGGCCCGAGCGCCGAGGAAATGGCGACTGCGCTGGCCAACCGGCTGCGCCGGCTCGAAGCCATTCGCGAGGCGTCGAACCGGCTGATGAACCGTCCGCAATTGCAGCGCGATATTTTCCCGCGCGGCGATCCGGAATCGATCGCCGAGATCAAGCACCCCAAATTTACCGCGACCTTGTTCGACCTGCTCACCGCCTATGCCGCTCAGCGCCAGCAGCGGGTGCTGGCCACGGTGCATCTGGCACGGCGCACGGTGTGGTCGCTGAGCGAGGCGCGGGCGTCGCTGGAGCGCCTCGTCGGGATGGCCGAGGACTGGAGCAGGCTCGACGAATATTTGCTCAACTACGTCGTCGACCCCTCGCAAAAAGCCACCGTGTTCGCATCCTCCTTTGCAGCCGCGCTGGAACTGGTCCGCGAAGGCGAGGTCGAATTGCACCAAAAAGAAGCGTTCGCGCCGCTGTATTTTCGTAAGCGTCCGCCGCAAGCCTCCGACGCGATAACCGCGCCGGATCTGCCGGTTGAGTAAGTGGAAGAAGAAGGAGACCTAGCCATGGCTAGCCTGGCGGAAAAACGCATTGTCGATGCCGAGGAGCCTTCCGTGGATCCGCAGGCGCGGCCGGAGGAATTGCGGTTGCTGGAAGCGCTGCTGTTCGCCTCCACCGAGCCGCTCGATCAGGCCGCGCTGGCCAAGAAGATGCCCGATGGCGTCGACATCAAGGTCGCATTGGCGCAGCTGCAGGCGGATTACGCCTCGCGTGGCGTCAACCTGGTTCGTGTCGCCAACAAATGGACCTTCCGCACCGCCGGCGATCTGTCCTGGCTGATGACGCGGGAAAGCACCGAGACGCGGCGGCTGTCGCGCGCGGCGATCGAGATGCTGGCGATCATCGCCTATCACCAGCCGGTGACGCGCGCGGAGATCGAGGATATCCGCGGGGTCATTACCTCCAAGGGGACGCTGGACGTGCTGCTGGAGACCGGCTGGATTCGTCCGCGCGGCCGCCGCAAGACGCCGGGCCGTCCGCTCACCTTCGGGACCACGGAGGCCTTCCTGTCGCAGTTCAGCCTGGAGGCGCTGGGCGATCTGCCGGGCCTGGAGGAACTGAAGGGAACCGGCTTGCTGGATTCGCGGCTGCCTGGCGGCTTCAGCGTTCCGACGCCCTCGGATGACCCGACCCTGCGCGAGGACGAGGATCCGCTGGAGATTGGCGACCTGGAACTCGCACTGGCGCCCGCGGTGGAGCCGGAGACCGGCGAGGGAAGCTGATCCGCGAGGGGCTTGCGACAGCGCGCCCCCAAGAGTCGCCGGTGGCGACTCGGGAGTCGGCGATGGCGATTAACGGTAGTGCGTTGACGCCGATTTGACGCGGCTTAAGTCCTTGTTTTTGCCACCCCCTGAGCCTACTTTCCGGGAAGATTGGGCCGGGTCGCCGGCCGTGTGTTTGGAGGGATGCAGGATGGGTTCGCTTAGCATTTGGCACTGGATCGTCGTGATCGCAGTGGTCCTGCTGCTGTTCGGCCGCGGCAAGATTTCGGACCTGATGGGCGACGTCGCGCAGGGCATCAAGTCCTTCAAGAAGGGCCTGCAAGACGATGAGAAGACGGCTGAAAAGCCGCCGGAGCCGGTCAAGACGATCGATCACAATGCGGCGCCGTCGACGGCAGCCCGCTCGGATGTCGGCAGCAAGGCTGTCTGAGCCTTCTGCGCCAAACCGGTCGCGCGTTGACGTCGCGACCGGGGTGCGGCACGACGGTTGAGGAAAGACGCAGGCGCCCCAAATCTTGTTGCCAGGCATTGGGGTAATATCGCCTCGCGCGAGCGGAAATTTTCATGTTCGACATCGGGTGGAGTGAACTGGTCGTCATCGCGGTTGTCGCGCTGATTGCCATCGGCCCGAAGGAGTTGCCGGGCGTGCTGCGCATGGTCGGCCAATGGATGGGCAAGGCCCGCAAGATGGCCGGCGAATTCCAGGGCCAGTTCCAGGAGGCGATGCGCGAGGCCGAAATGGCCGACCTCAAGAAGACGTTTGATGAGGTCAAGGAAACCGCCACCGGCTTTGCCAGCAACAACGTCATGACGTCGCTGCAGAAGGACGTCAGCGAGTCCCTGCGGATCGACGACCTCAGCAAGACCCAGACGGACTCGCAGGTGGCATCCGTGACCGACGCGCCGGTGACACCGACCACACCCGAGCCCCCCAGTCCGGAAACCTTCGTCGAGACCGATGCTCACCCGGTGCCGGAACAACTTGGCGTGCGCGAGGTGCCAATGCAGCCCGCGCCGCAGGACATTACGCCGTCGGCGCCAGAGGTGCTGAAGGACGCCAAAGCGTCATGAGTGCCGAGGACATCGAGGCCAGCAAAGCGCCGCTGATGGATCATTTGATCGAGCTGCGCTCGCGGCTGATCAAGGCGCTGCTGGCGTTCGGCCTCGCCTTCATCCTCTGCTTCTTCTTTGCCAAGCAGATCTACAACGTGCTGGTGTGGCCGTTCGTCTGGATCGCCGGCGCGGAAAATTCGAAATTCATCTACACGGCACTTCTGGAATACTTCCTCACCCAGCTGAAGCTGGCGATGTTCGGCGCCGCCTTCATCTCGTTCCCGATCGTCGCCGGGCAGATCTACATGTTCGTGGCGCCCGGCCTCTACAAGCACGAGCGCGGCGCCTTCCTGCCATATCTGATCGCGACGCCGTTCTTTTTCGCGCTGGGCTCGCTACTGGTATATTTCATTGTGCTGCCGATGCTGGTGCGGTTCTCGCTCGGCATGCAGCAGGTCGGCGGCGACGAGTCCGCGCAAATCCAGCTGCTGCCGAAGGTCGGCGAATATCTGTCGCTGATGATGTCGCTGATCTTCGCGTTCGGCGTCGCGTTCCAGCTGCCGGTGATCCTGACGCTGCTGGGCCGGATCGGCATCCTCACCTCGAAACAACTGCGCGAAAAGCGCCGCTATTTCATCGTGGGCGCCTTCGTTATCGCCGCCGTGCTGACGCCGCCCGACGTCATCAGCCAGGCCTCGCTCGCGATCCCCCTGATGATCCTGTACGAGGGCTCGATCTACGCCGTGATCATGGTGGAGAAGCGGGCCGCCGCCGCCGCCAAGGCGACCGCTGCCGCAGCACCACCCCCCGCCACCCCGCCGCCGCCCGAGGCCAATCCGGCGGAGTAGGGACTCGGCGATCTTTGCCGCTCCAATACAGGTTGCCGTCCCCGCGAAAGCGGGGACCCAGTCCGCTGCGGCCTCACGGCCCAATCTCCATTTGCCCGGAATACTGGGTCGCCCGTCAAGCCGGGCGATGACAAGCGGGGGCCATTCGGGTTACCAGATGCCCGCTTTAGCCGGCACGACTCAAGGACTGCATCCCATGCACGACATCAAATCGATCCGCGACAATGCCCATGCCTTCGACGCCGGCTTGAAGCGGCGCGGGCTGGAGCCATTGTCTGCGTCGCTGCTGGCGATCGACGAGAAGCGCCGGGCGGCGATCCTCAAGTCGGAGCAGATGCAGGCACGGCGCAATGCCGCGTCGAAGGAAATCGGCGACGCCAAGAAGGCGAAGGACGATGCGCGCGCGAGCGCCCTGATGGCCGAGGTCGCCGAGCTCAAGACCACGATGCCACAACTCGAACTGGCGGCGAAGACGGCGGACGAAGAGCTCGCCAGGGAGCTTGCCGCGATTCCGAACCTGCCGCTGGACGAGGTGCCCGAGGGTGTCGACGAACACGGCAATGTGCAGCACCACGTGTTCGGCAAGACCCGCAATTACGCGTTCGCGCCGAAACCGCATGACGACATCGGTGGCGCGCTCGGCTTCATGGATTTCGAGGCGGCGGCGAAATTGAGTGGAGCGCGCTTTGTCGTGCTGAAGAAGGGGCTGGCCCGGCTGGAGCGCGCGATCGGGCAGTTCATGCTCGATCTCCACACCAACGAGCACGGTTATGCCGAAATCAATCCGCCGCTGATGGTTCGCGATCACGCCATGTTCGGCACGGGGCAGTTGCCGAAATTTGAAGACGATCAGTTTTGGGCGATCAAGGGAGAGTCGCTGGCCGCCCTTGATGAAAATGCCTTGGACAAGCTCAGGAGCGAACGGCTCGGGCTCATTCCCACCGCCGAAGTGCCGCTGACAAATCTCGTCCGCGAATCCATTCTCGACGAGAAGGAATTGCCGATGCGCCTGACGGCGCTGACGCCGTGCTTTCGCGCCGAAGCAGGCGCTGCCGGCCGCGATACCCGCGGCATGATTCGCCAGCACCAGTTCACGAAAGTCGAGCTGGTCTCGATCGCGACGCCGGAGACCGGCAAGGACGAATTGGAGCGCATGCTGGCTTGCGCCGAGGAAGTGCTGCGCCGGCTCGACCTGCATTACCGCGTGATGACGCTGTGTGCCGGCGACATGGGTTTTTCGGCGCAGAAAACCTACGATATCGAGGTCTGGATGCCCGGGCAGGGCGTGGGCGGTGCCTACCGGGAAATCTCGAGCTGCTCGCTGTGCGGCGACTTCCAGGCAAGGCGGATGGACGCGCGCTACCGCGGCCCCGACGGCAAGCCGCGTTTCGTCCACACGCTGAACGGCTCCGGCACAGCGGTCGGCCGCGCGCTGATCGCGGTCATGGAAACCTACCAGCAGGAAGATGGCTCGATCGCCGTGCCTGACGTGCTGCAGCCCTATATGGGCGGGGTCAAGGTCGTCGCCCGCGAGCAATAGGCTCGCACGAATACCTCGCAGAATTTGCGCGGCCGGTGTTGCCTGAGCGGCAGCGCCCGGTATCTTCGTTCGGGGCAGCCCGCCCGTGAGGGAAGCGAATACCGGCCATGGCCTTGCATCGCGACATCTACTGGGTCGGCCGGCAATGGGCCGTCACCGGTTACGGGATGCAGGCGGTCGATCAAAGGCTGAAGGGCCGGTTCGACATCGAGGCCATCAGGCTGTGGGAAGACGGTCTTCCGGAAAGCCTGGATGCCGGGGGATGGCTCAATGCTGAGGATTTCGCCAAGGCGCTTTCGGTCGCGCGTGCGCGGTATCCACAGCCGCCCCGACAAGTCCCTGAACCTTCGCAGGACAGCGCCTCGGGTCCGAACGGCGGTGATCCGACAGGGACAGCGAATCCGAAAGCGCTGGTTCCGCGATTTGCCATGCGGATCGAACGCTGGCCGGCCAAATTCCTGCGACCCTGGCGCGCGCGCGTTCGGCGATAGTCCCGGAACTGCCGCAGCCCCGTCGTTGGCTGGCATTTGAATCGTCGGGTTCAAACGACCGTGGTGGAGCGCGATCCGCTGACGTCAGACGCCATGGGCTGGCTTGCCAGCGAGCTGAAGCCGCCAACGTGAAGTTCGACGCCGGCGCGAAACGGGCGAAAGCGTAACCCGGCACTTTGAGGTTCAGCGTCCAGTCCCGGCTGGGAATCATGTTTATTTTCGCTGATTTTGCGATATCCGGAACGACTTGCCATTTCCGGTTGCGATTTATGTCGCCTGCCCGACATAACAGGATTAGGATTGGGCATTGCCGCGCCGCCCCAGGCTGCCGCCGGTGACTGAGAGTGTTGCGCTCCCGCCTGCTGGACCAGCACCATGCTCAACGCGCCACATATTCGGGCTTCCCAAGGCGACTTCGATCCGAAGGTTTTTCTCGGACGGACCGAGCCGGGCAGGACCATCGAGAAATACGAGAAAAACCGGAAGATCTTCAGCCAGGGTGACGTCGCCGACACCGTGTTTTTTATCCACAAGGTCAAGGTCACGGTCCTGTCCGAGCACGGCAAGGAAGCGGTGGTCGGAATCTTCACGGAGGGGCAGTTCTTCGGCGAGGCAGGCCTCGAAGCGGCGGCGATACGCACCATGACCGGCCATGCCATGGAAGATTGCCTGATCACGTCGATCACCAAGCAGGCCATGCTGGCGGCGCTGACGTCGGAGCCGAAGTTTGCGACGTTCTTCATCGCCCATCTGCTGTCCCGCAACAGCCGGATCGAAGACGACCTGATCGACCAGCTGTTCAATTCCTCAGAAAGGCGGCTGGCGCGCTTGCTGCTGCTGCTCGCCAATTTCGGCGAGGATGGCGGCGCACAGCCGATCGCGATCAACCTCAGCCAGGAGACCCTGGCGGAGATGATCGGCACCACCCGGTCGCGCGTCAGTTTCTTCATGAACCAGTTCAGGAAGAAGGGTTACATCGACTACAACGGCAAGATCGAGGTTCATCGCTCGCTGCTGGATGCGGTGCTGCGCGACAAACCGCAGATCAGGGAGGACGAATAGCGCGCGACGCTGTCGGTCGAGATACCAGCCTGTCACCGGTTTGCCTCGGCGGCGATAGCCGGATAAGAGGGCATATCGACCGTGATGGAAGGCGTTCAGGCGCATGCGAATTCTCTGTACCAATGACGATGGCATCCATGCGCCCGGCCTGAAGATCGTCGAGCAGATCGCGCGCGCGCTGTCCGAGGACGTCTGGGTGGTGGTGCCGGAGCTCGATCAGTCCGGCGTGTCGCACTCGCTTTCGCTGAACGATCCGTTGCGGCTGCGCGAAGTAGGCCCGCGGCACTTCGCGGTGCGGGGCACGCCGACCGATTGCGTGATCATGGGCGCGCGCCACATTCTTGGCGCGACCATGCCGGATCTCGTGCTGTCGGGCGTCAACAAGGGCCGCAACGTCGCCGAGGATGTCGTCTATTCCGGCACCATCGCCGGCGCGCTGGAAGGCACGATCCTCGGGCTGCCATCATTCGCGCTGAGCCAGGAATTCAGCCTGGAGACGCGCGACAAGCCGCTGTGGGAAACCGCGCTGAAATTCGGCCCGCAGATCCTGCGCAAGGTGATCGACGCCGGCGTGCCCAGGAACACCGTGATCAATGTCAATTTTCCGGCCTGCGCGCCCGAGGAGGTCAGGGGCGTGCGCGTGACCCGGCAGGGCAAGCGCAATCTCGGTTTTCTCAAGGTCGACAAGCGCCATGACGGCCGCGGCAATCCCTACTTCTGGATCGGCTTCGAACGCGCGGCCATGATGGATACGCCGGCCGAAGGCACCGATCTCGCCGCATTGGCGGCGCGCTATGTCTCGGTGACGCCGCTGCGGCTCGACCGCACCAACGACGAGTTTTCGGAAGCGCTGACGGCGACGCTGAAATAGAGGCGGGCGGCGGGAAATCTCTCTCGTCGTCCCGGCGAACGCCGGGACCCATACTCCCAGGCGCCAGCGAGATCGGCAGATATCCCGTCACGTTGTGTCGGACACTAGCTCAGAACGCCGACGGCACGGCGTATGGGTCCCGGCGAACCAGGCTGTGTGAGAAGTCGCGGTTTTTTTGGATTAGGACACGGCGGCGTTTACGGAGGGCACAAGAATCTTCGTCAGGCGGTAGAGGGCTCCAGCGCTTCCAGCAGCGCCGGTACTCCGAGGATGCT
>NZ_JAURXB010000238.1 GCF_030654605.1 Bradyrhizobium sp. | reverse complement strand
AGACCCGGCTTGGCCTTAAACTTCTCCAGGATGTTCTTCCTTGCTTCCTGCGCCGCCTTCTGCCGGTCCGCGAAGCTAGGTTCCTTGAATCCACTCATTGAAACGGCCTTGTCACTTTCGTTTGGGTGATGGGGTGATTGGCTTTGGCGCGAGGACAATGAGCGCCCCCGGCGCGATGGGGAGCGGTTTACAGCCGCCCGGGCCGCGACGCCATCGTTTAATCGGCCAGCCGGCGCAATGTCGCGCGAAAACTGACGCTGCGGCTGCCCACCAGAGAGGTGCCGAAAACCTCGGAATGGTCGTCCCGGAAGGTTCCGGAAAAGCCGGTCGTGACCTCCCGGCCGCCAAAAACCGGACGCGCGGTGGGATCGCGATAGGGGGTGTGCTGGTTGGTGACCAGATCGCCTTTCCAGCTACCCTCTCTGAACGTGTAGCTGCCGACCGACCAGAAATAGGGATCGCCGCCGAAGATTTTGCCGTCACGAAGCACGATCACTCCGCTGGCACGTCCCTTGACGCCGTCGCCCATCTGGATGTGTACCGAGTAGAGCCCGTTCCGCATGTTCGGCGTGTCCGGCCAGTATCGAGCGACTATAGCAGGTCTGGGTAGGCGCCGTTCGCTGTCCCCGCTCAGATCGGCACCGCGCGACGGGGCCTTATTACCAGGCCTCGAAGCGAAGCTCGGCAGCGCCCTTGGCGGCAATGCCGCGGATGTCCCAGCTCGCCGAACCGTTCAGCGAACGGCAGTGGATCCGGATCATGGTGCCGCGCTCGTCCTTGCCGGCGTCCTCGACCACGCCGACCACTGGGCAATTCAGGCCATCCGAGGCGATCTGCCCGGCGAGCTTCTGCTTTTCCTTTTGACTGGGCTGGGTCTTGAGCGGGGCCTGCGCGGCGGCAGCGGCGAGGCCGAACAGCAGGACAAGTCCGGCCACCGATGTCCGTTGAACGCGACGATGGATGGATTTCATTTTTCGACCGTATCAAACCGGAAGCCGGAAATCACCGTCGAAAGATTTCGTTAATGATTTCCCTTAAAGGGAAATTTGCCTGTCTCGCCCATGATGCGCAACCGCAAAGCATTTTTTGCCGATCGCAATTTTCAAAGCCACACGGGAAGGCACCACCATGACCATGTCACGCGTATTCGCTGCACTGATCGCTTCGGCCGTTAGCGCCATGGCGCTACCGACCGCGGCCTCCGCGCAATGCCACGGCTGCTACATGCCCCCGCCGCCGCCTTGCGTCACCTGCTACCAGCGTCAGGTCGCGCCGGCGCAGTACCGCACCGTCGATGAAACCGTGATGGTCGACCCCGGCCGCGTCATCGCCCATCGCACCCCGGCGCAATACCGCACCGTGATGGTGCCGAAGACCGTGATGGTGGCGCCCGAAGGCGTGCAGTACGAGCGCACCCCGCCGCAATACGCCACCCGCCAGCGCGTCGAAATGGTCGCGCCCGCCCGCGAATACTACGTCGCGACGCCGCCGCGCTGCGCCACCTGCGGGTA
>NZ_JAURXB010000233.1 GCF_030654605.1 Bradyrhizobium sp. | reverse complement strand
ACCGCAAAGATCCCGAACTCCTCGGTCAGCACGGTCGCCAGCCACGACTGATATTCGCCGTAGCGGCGGTTATCCCGCGCGATCACGCCAAGCTCCGGCTCTTCGCCCGCGCGCAATTTGCGCAGCACGATGGGGGCTGCGACGGGAATGTAGATCGAGCCCTTGGGATTGCTGAGCGTCGAGATGATGCCGCGCATCATGTCTTCGGTATCGGGCAGCGACAGCAGAACGGTTCGTACGTTCCCAGCGCTGGAGCTCACGAGATTCATGAACGCGGTGCCGAACGGGATATAGACCGTGCCGACCTGCCGGTACTTGCCGTCGAAGCGCGATTTCTCCTCGAACACCAGGCACTTTTGCGCGTCGCTCCACGCGATCGAGATCAGGTAGGCATTGAAGTTGGCGGGGTTGGCGAACATCGGTCGGACGCAGAGATAGTCGCCCTGCAGATATTCGACGGCATCGAAGACATAGCCGCCGACGGACTTGGCGGCGGTGTCGTCCTTGACTCGCGCCTGCCTTTGAAAACTGGTCTTGAGAATGCCCTCGACCTTGTTCAGGGTGCGCTCGGTGAAGTCACCCTGAAACAGTTTTTCGATCGATGATTTCGACAGATGTTCGCGGATCAGGTCCTTGCGGGCCAGACCGTTGGCGTCCAGATGGCGCTGGATCGCGCTGGCGATGGCCTTCTTGTCCTGCCTGGAGCCGAGCCCCGTCTCCTGCGTCATGCCGTGGCACCCCAAAACTCATCAAAATCTAGCATGAACTTTCATGACTTGCCTATGTCGCCGGCGTCGCGTTCCATTTTTTGCGAATTCGGCTCGGGGCCATCCGAACAATGCGGCGAAGCGACATTCTTGATGGTCGCTGAAATCCGCATGGTTAATTTAGGCTGGCGGCGCGGGCAGCGAAGGGCTGTTCGCGAATCGAGAGCAGGGTGTCGGCATGCCGAACAGCGCGGCGAAACACCAAGACGTAACTGGCGATCCCAGCAGGATTCGAACCTGCAACCCACGGAGTAGAAATCCGTTACTCTATCCAGTTGAGCTATGGGACCGTTGGGGGCTTCATAGCACTGCCAATATGAAAAATCCGCTGTCCGGCCAAGCCCTTTTGCGAACCATTTTCAGCTTCCGGACGACCAACCGAAACGGTGGACCGCTGCGTTTGTCCGCCCTCGAGGCATTGCCGGGCCGCAGCCGGCTGCCGGGTGACACCCAGGAGCTCGCTTCGTCATATGCTGCACGCGACTTTTTCGCTACCTGCTTCGGGGGCCACGAGTCCGTCACCTTTTCGCGCACTTCTGATCGAAACGCGGCGCCTGTCCGCGTCCCAGGGAGATCCATCATGATTGGTTTGATTCGCGCCGCAGTACTTTGCGCAACGCTGGCGCTCGGGCTCGTCACGGCGCAGGCCGCGGACAAGGCCTTCAAACGCGACGATCTCCAGGATTCGGCGGTCAAGCTGGAGGCCCAGATCAAGAGCGAAGCCGGCGCGGTGGCGAAATCCAGCGCGACCCTGAAGACCGATGCCGACGCCGCCTTCAAGCGCAGCGATTTCCGCACCGGCCTGCAGATCCTCGGGCAGATCGCGGCCACCTCGCCCGAGGACAGCGGCAACTGGCTGCGGCTTTCCCGCGCCATCTTCCAGATCTGGCCGAAAAACTCCAGCGAAGGCACTTTCCTGCTGGAGCGCGCCTCGACCGCCGCCTACATCGCTTACCAGCGTGCCGGCAATGCCGGCGAAGAGGCGGACGCGCTGGCTGTGCTCGGCCGCGCGATGTCGGACCGCAAGCTGTGGCGGCCGGCACTGGACAGCCTGCGGATGTCGCTCGACATGCGCGAGGTCGCCGAAGTGCGCGGCCAATACGAGAAATTGCGCGACCAGCACGGCTTCCGGCTGCTCGATTACACCGTGGATTCCGATTCGGCGTCGCCGCGCGCCTGTTTCCAGTTCTCCGAGGACCTCGCCAAGCGCGTCGACTTCGCGCCGTTCCTGGCGCTGGCGGGCAGCGACAAGCCGGCGCTGACGTCGGAAGGCAAGCAACTGTGCGTCGACGGCCTCAAGCACGGCGAGCGCTACAACGTCAATCTGCGCGCCGGGCTGCCGTCCACGGTGAAGGAAACCCTGCCCAAATCGGCCGAGTTCAACATCTATGTGCGCGACCGCAAGCCGTTCGTGCGCTTCACCGGGCGCGCCTATGTGCTGCCGCGCACCGGCCAGCGCGGCATTCCCCTGGTCACCGTCAACACCCCGGCGGTTTCCGTCAACGTGTTCCGGATCGGCGACCGTAACCTGATCAATACGGTGCTGAGCAGCGACTTCCAGCAGGCCTTGAGCAAATACGAGCTTTCCGACCTGGGCGGCGAGCGCGGCGTCAAGGTCTGGTCCGGCGAACTCGCCACCGCGACCACGCTCAATCAGGACGTCACCACGGCATTTCCGGTCGACCAGGCCCTCGGCGAGTTGCAGCCGGGCGTCTATGTCATGACCGCCGAAGCCAAAGGCCCCGGCAGCGACAACGACAATTCGCTGGCGACGCAGTGGTTCATCGTTTCCGACCTGGGCCTGACGGCCTTCTCGGGCAATGACGGCATCCACGTGTTCGTCAATTCGCTGGCCTCGACGGAAGCGGTGGCCAGGGCCGAGGTGCGGCTGGTGGCGCGCAACAACGAAATACTGGCGACCCGCAAGACCGATGATTCCGGCCATGTGCTGTTCGAGGCGGGGCTGGCGCGCGGCGAGGGCGGGCTGTCGCCGGCCATGCTGACGGTATCCGGCGAGAAGACCGACTATGCCTTCCTCAGCCTGAAATCCAACGCCTTCGACCTCTCGGATCGCGGCGTGTCCGGCCGGGCCGTCCCGGCAGGCGCCGATGCCTTCGTCTATTCCGAGCGCGGTGTCTATCGCTCCAGCGAGACGGTCTATCTCACTGCGCTGCTGCGTGACGGCCAGGGCAATGCCGTGGCGGGCGGGCCGCTGACGCTGGTGATCGAGCGCCCCGACGGTGTCGAATTCCGTCGCGCCGTGCTGCCCGACCAGGGCGCGGGCGGGCGAAGTCTGGCGCTGACCCTCAATTCCGCGGTTCCGACCGGGACCTGGCGGGCGCGGGCCTTCACCGATCCCAAGGCCTCATCGGTTGGCGAAACCACCTTCATGGTCGAGGATTACATCCCCGAGCGGATCGAATTCGAGTTAACTGCCAAGGATAAGCAGATCAAAGCTGATGCTCCGGTAGAACTTAAGGTCGATGGCCGGTTCCTCTATGGCGCGCCGGCCTCGGGACTGCAGCTCGAAGGCGACATGCTGGTGGCGCCGGCCTCGGGACGGCCCGGCTTTGCCGGCTACCAGTTCGGCGTCGCGGATGAAGAAACCGCCAGCAACGAACGCACCCCGCTGGAAAACCTGCCGGAAGCCGACGCCAAGGGCGTCGCGACCTTCCCGGTCAGCCTGGCCAAACCGCCATCGTCGACCCGGCCTCAGGAAGCCCAGATCTTCGTCCGCATGGCGGAAGCGGGCGGCCGTTCGGTCGAACGCAAGCTGGTGCTGCCGGTCCAGCCGGCGGCGGCCATGATCGGGGTCAAACCGCTATTCGCCGACAAGAGCGTCGCGGAAGGCGACAAGGCAGGCTTCGACGTCGTGTTCGTGGCCCCCGAGGGCACGCAATTGGCGCGGGATGGCCTGCGCTACGAGTTGCTGAAGATCGAGTCCCGCTATCAGTGGTACCGGCAGAACTCGTCCTGGGAATACGAGCCGGTCAAATCGACCAAGCGGGTGGCCGATGGCGATCTCGCTGTTGCCGCCGACAAGCCGTCCCGGATCACGTTGTCGCCGCAGCCCGGCCGCTACCGGCTCGACGTCAAATCGACCGAGGCCGACGGTCCGCTGACCTCGGTGCAGTTCGATGTCGGCTGGTATTCCGAAGGCAGCGCCGATACGCCCGACCTGCTGGAGACCTCGATCGACAAGCCGGAATATCTGGCCGGCGATACCATGGTGGTGTCGGTCAATGCCCGCTCGGCCGGCCGGCTGACCATCAACGTGCTCGGCGACCGGTTGCTGACCACGCAATCCATCAACGTCAAGGAAGGCACCGCGCAGGTCAGAATTCCCGTCGGCAAGGACTGGGGTACCGGCGCCTATGTGGTGGCAACCTTGCGCCGCCCGCTCGATGCCGCCGCCTTGCGGATGCCCGGCCGGGCGATCGGCCTGAAATGGTTCGGTATCGACAAGAAGTCGCGCACGCTCACGGTGGAGCTGGCGCCGCCGGCTTTGGTGCGCCCCGGAACCGCGCTGAAGATTCCGGTCAGGCTCGGCGGTCTCAGTCCCGGCGAGGATGCCAAGATCGTCGTCGCCGCCGTCGACGTCGGCATTCTCAACCTGACCAACTACAAGCCGCCGGCGCCTGACGATTACTATCTCGGGCAGCGCCGCATGACCTCGGAAATCCGCGACATCTACGGACAGCTGATCGACGGCATGCATGGCACGCGCGGCCAGATCAGGACCGGCGGCGATTCCGCCGGCGCCGAGCTGCAGGGCAGTCCGCCCACGCAAAAGCCGCTGGCGCTGTATTCCGGGATCGTCACGGTCGCTGCCGACGGCACCGCGTCAGTTAATTTCGACATTCCGGAATTCGCCGGCACCGCGCGGGTGATGGCGGTGGCCTGGACTTCCACAAAACTCGGCCGCGCCACGACCGACGTCACGGTGCGCGACCCCGTGGTGCTGACCGCGACCTTGCCGCGCTTCCTGCTCAATGGTGACAAGGGCACCATGAGTTTCGATCTCGACAATGTCGAAGGTGCTGCGGGCGACTACACCGTCAGCGTCAAGACCACGGGCCCGGTGAAGGTGACCGGCAATCCGACGACCACGGTCAAACTCGCGGCCAAGCAACGCGCCTCGATGTCGCTGGCGCTCGATGCCGGCGGCGCCGGCACTGCGAAGCTCGATGTCGACATCAAGGGGCCGAACGGCCTGACGCTGGCGCGACATTACGCGCTCGACGTCAAGGCGGCGACGCAGATCCTGGCGCGCCGCTCGATCCGGACGCTGGCGAAAGGCGAGAGCCTGACGCTGACGTCGGACATGTTCTCGGATCTGGTGCAGGGCACCGGCGACGTCTCGCTGTCGGTCAGCCTGTCCACCGCGCTCGACGCCGCGACCATCCTGAAGGCGCTCGACCGTTATCCGCATGGCTGTTCGGAGCAGATCACCAGCCGTGCCATGCCGCTGCTCTATGTCAACGATCTGGCGGCGGGCGCACATCTCGCCATGGATACCGCGGTCGACCAGCGCATCAGGGATGCGATCGACCGGCTGCTGGCACGGCAGGGCTCGAACGGCTCGTTCGGACTGTGGTCGGCCGGCGGCGACGATTCCTGGCTCGACGCTTACGTCACGGACTTCCTGACCCGCGCCCGCGAAAAAGGGTTTTCGGTGCCGGATGTCCTGTTCAAGAGCGCACTCGACCGCATCCGCAACTCCGTGGTGAACGCCAACGAGCCGGAAAAGGACGGCGGCCGCGATCTGGCCTACGGCCTCTACGTGCTCGCCCGCAACGGCGCGGCACCGATCGGCGATTTGCGCTACCTCGCCGACACCAAGCTCGGCAATCTGGCGACGCCCATCGCCAAGTCGCAGCTGGCGGCGGCGCTGGCGCTGGTCGGCGACAAGGGGAGGGCGGAGCGGGTCTATGCCGCGGCCGCCGAAAGCCTGGCGCCGAAGCCGGTGCTGGAGTTCGGCCGGGTCGACTATGGCAGCGCCTTGCGCGATGCCGCAGCCCTGGTCTCGCTGGCGAGCGAAGGCAATGCGCCGCGGGCGACACTGACCCAGGCGGTCCAGCGTGTCGAAGCGGCACGCGGTCTCACGCCCTACACCTCGACCCAGGAAAATGCCTGGCTGGTGCTGGCGGCGCGCGCGCTCGCCAAGGAGACGCTGACGCTCGATGTCAATGGCGCCTCGGTCAAGACCGCGCTTTATCGCAGCTACAAGGCGACGGAGATGGCGGGCCAGCCGATCAAGATCACCAACACCGGCGATGCGCCGGTCCAGGCGGTGGTCTCGGTCTCCGGTTCGCCGGTGACGCCGGAGCCCGCGGCCTCGAATGGTTTCAAGATCGAGCGCAATTACTTCACGCTCGACGGCAAACCGGCTGACGTGTCCAAGGCGAAGCAGAACGACCGCTTTGCCGTGGTGCTGAAGATCACCGAGGCCAAGCCGGAACACGGTCACATCATGGTGTCGGATTATCTCCCGGCCGGTCTCGAGATCGACAATCCGCGTCTGGTTTCGTCCGGTGATACCGGCACGCTGGACTGGATCGAAGACGGCGAGGAGCCTGAAAATACCGAGTTCCGCGACGACCGTTTCACGGCGGCGATCGACCGGGCCAGCGACGATGCTGCGGTGTTCACGGTCGCCTATGTCGTGCGCGCGGTATCCCCCGGCAAATACGTGCTGCCGCAGGCCTACGTCGAAGACATGTACAATCCCTCGCGCTACGGCCGCACCGGCACCGGCACCGTTGAGGTGCGTTCGGCGAAATGAGTGCATCGGGCAACAACAGAAAGTCGTCATGGCCGGGCTTGACCCGGCCATCCACGGCTTTTGCTGAGCCGGAGAAGGAAGACGTGGATGGC
>NZ_JAURXB010000215.1 GCF_030654605.1 Bradyrhizobium sp. | reverse complement strand
GTCCGAACAAGAAGTTGTCGGTCAAGACCCAGACCTCGGCGTCCGGCTCCGGTCAGATGCAGCCTTTGCCGATGAACGAATATCTGCAGCAGGCGCTGGCCGAATGCTATTTCGACGTCAAGCTGGACGTCATCGAGTGGAATACGCTGTTCACCAACTGGCGTCGCGGCGCCAAGGATCCGACCGCCAACGGCGCCAATGCCACCAACGTCACCTATGCGGCGATGGACCCGTTCTTCGCCCTGGTGCGCTTCCTGCAGTCGTCGATGGCGCCGCCGGTCTCGAACAATTGGGGTTTCATCAACAATCCCAAGTTCGATGAACTGGTGACCAAGGCGCGGCAGACCTTCGAGCCCGCTGCGCGCGATGCGGCGCTGGCCGAACTGCATGCGGCCTCGGTCGACGACGCGGCTTTCCTCTATGTCGCCCACGACGTCTCTCCGCGCGCCATGAGCCCCAAGGTCAAGGGCTTCGTGCAGCCGAAGAGCTGGTTCGTCGACTTCTCGCCTATCTCGATGGCGCCGTAAGGCGGCATTGCTCTTTCTACCCTCTCCCCTTGTGGGAGAGGGTGGATCGAATGCGCTTCAGCGCATTCGAGACGGGTGAGGGGTCTGTCTCCGCGGATAGAGACCCCTCATCCGATCCTCGCTTCGCGAGGATCACCTTCTCCCACAAGGGGAGAAGGGAAGAAGAGGTGACCAGTGCTCGTCTATATCGCCCGCCGCATCGTCTATGTGATCCCGATCGTCATCAGCGTGGCGCTGGTGTGCTTCCTGCTGGTGCACATCACGCCCGGCGATCCCCTGGTCGCGGTTCTGCCGGCCGACGCATCGCAGGAGCTGGCGGCGCAAATGCGCATCGCCTACGGCTTCGACCGTCCGCTGCCGGTGCAGTTCGGCATCTGGCTCTGGAAGGCGCTCCACGGCGATCTCGGCAATTCCATCGCCACCGGCCGCCCGGTGCTTTCGGAAGTCATGCGCGCGGTCGGCAATACCGTGACCCTGGCGATCGCGGCCGCCCTCATCGGCTTCACGCTCGGCCTGTTCTTT
>NZ_JAURXB010000148.1 GCF_030654605.1 Bradyrhizobium sp. | reverse complement strand
CTTTTGATCTATCGCAACCGCCATTTCTAGAGGGCTTCTAGTCTGTCCCCGCGTCAGTTTGGAATTGCTTGAAATGAGGGCTTTTCCTTTTGCATCCCGCGGCGGCCTTCAATATCTGTGGGGTCACGCATCACCGATGGGTCTGCCGTTTTCATGATCGTTTGTTCCTGTAACGTCATCAGCGACCAGGATGTCCGCCGTGCGGTCAACGCTGCGGAGGACCTTCCCCGCAATGCCAAGCAGATCTATGGTTGCCTCGGTTGCAGTGCCGAATGCGGCCGATGCGCGCGCACCATCAAGACCATCATCGACGAAGCCCTGGGCGCCTGCGCTGCGGCGCCGGTTGCCCGCACAGCCAGGCCAGCGTGCAACCGCACGCCCACGCCCACACCGAGTTCGCGCTCGCGGCTTCCTGAAATCCGCACGAATCCCTGGCTACTGTCGTTTGCCGGCCGGCGCCGGCCGGCAGAGGGTTGCTCCTGAATGTGATCCGTTTTAGAAGCGTTCTAAGCAGTTTAACTCGTCAGGAGACCACATGCAGGGCGACGCCAAGGTTATCGAATACCTCAACAAGGGTCTGCGCAGCGAGCTCACCGCCATCAACCAGTACTGGCTGCATTACCGGGTGCTGAACAACTGGGGTCTGCTGGAGATGGCCAAGGTCTGGCGCAAGGAATCCATCGAAGAGATGGAGCACGCCGACAAGTTCACCGACCGGATCCTGTTCCTCGAGGGCTTTCCCAACCTGCAGGTGCTCGATCCCTTGCGGATCGGCCAGAACGTCAAGGAAATCATCGAGTGCGATCTGGCCTCCGAGATCGCCGCCCGCACGCTCTACCAGGAGGCCGCAACCTACTGCCACGGCGTCAAGGATTACGTCAGCCGCGACCTGTTCGAGAGCCTGATGAAGGACGAGGAGCACCACATCGACTTCCTCGAAACCCAGCTCGACCTGATCAAGCGCATCGGGCTGGAGCTCTACACCCAGAAGCATGTCGGCGGGCTCGAGAGCGGGGACTAGGGACTGACTACGCGAGATCGGCGAGTCGCTTGCTGCCCATGCTTCGAGACGCTCGCGCCGCACGCTCCTCAGCATGAGGATGTTGTGTTTCAACAATTTGGTCCTCATCCTGAGGAGGCCACGAAGTGGCCGTCTCGAAGGATGGGCAGCAATACCCGTTTGTGATTCCAGGTATTAGGCGAAGCCACACTCTTGCACTCACGCTGGTTCCTCAAACGCGGCTTCGCGATCTCGCGGCGCATTCCGCCCGAGCTTGGCTGTCGATTGCCGCCCTCCGGAACAAAGAGGGCGCAGGGAAAGTCGGATGCGCGCTGCACCCGCGGTCTCGTGTGCAAATGCACGAGTAAAAAACGCACACGAGCATACAGGTGAAGCGGAAACATCCGACTTTCCCTGCGCAGTGGCTTTACGGATTATATCGCGCTCTCCTCGGTGAGCCCTGCACTTTTGCCACCGTCGCCCCCGGAAAACCGACCGGGAGCTTGACACCTGCCAGTGGGGTGTCGGGACCACACGTTTTTTCCGTACGCAGCCAACCCGCCCGTCTCGCGCGCCGCCGCGTCCACCGCAACCCGCCCCGCGTTCGTGACGTTCGCGAAACGCCCCTCTCGAGTGGGACGGGATGGCTGTCGATATAACCTGGTTTGCGATTCTGGAAAACAGAAATATTTTTGTGCGAGGGGCTTGACATAAATTCCGATAATCGGAAGTGACTTGCCCGTCGGGTCGTCACGGAGGTTCGCAACCGGGCCGCCGCTTTCGCGGGTGATGACGAGCTGTATGCCTACCGCGCTCCGTCGCCATCCTTGCAAACAAAATGCCCGTGATCGCTAGCCAGGCATCGTCCAGTGTTGGCTGTGCACGCTCTCGTGCGGCCGAATTACGCTCCGCCATCAAATCACAACTGTTCCCTGTACTTCGCCTCGATCGCGGCCTGGCTTTCCGGCTCGCCGAGGCTGGTCTGGTCGTGGATCACTTCGGCGATGCTGGGCAGCACCGCGCGTTCGACCCGGGTCTCCGGCGACCACAGTTTCGAGCGCATCAGGGCCTTGCCGCAGTGGAAGTAGGCCTCGTGCACATTGATACTGAGCGCCGCGCGCGGCAGCTTGCCGAACTCGATCATCGAGGCCAGCAGATCCGGATCGGCCGAGAGCTTGCCCTTGCCGCCGACGCGCAGCGTCTCGTCGATGCCGGGCACGAAGAAGACCAGCTGCACGAAGCCCGAGCCCTCGACGATGTTGCGAAAGCTGTCGATCCGGTTGTTGCCGGAGCGATCCGGCATCACCAGGAGGTTCGGCCCGGCGACGTGGACGAAGCCGGGGTTGCCGCCGCGCGGCGACGCGTCGACGCTGCCGTCGGAGCCGGAGGTGGCGAGCACGCAGAACGGCGACATCGCGATGAATTTTTTTGCATGCGCGTCGATCTCCGGGCGCGCCTTGGCGATCACGCGCGGCGAGGGGGCTGGATAGATCGTCTCGAGGTCGCTGGCGGCAAAGTCGGTCAAGGGCTCTCTCCGTTGCGAATGCGGTGCGAAACTATCACCGTGGCATGGCTTGGCAAAGCCGGGGCCTGACGCGGGCCGCCTGGCAGCGATCGGGGCGGCGGCTATTTCGTCGTCACGAGATCACCGAACAGGGTGTAGTTGGCTTTCGGGCCCTGCATCACCAGCGTCCAGTGCGAAAAATCGTTGGCGCCGGTGCAGCTGTTGCCGCCGCCCTGCAGGATCAGCGTGAGCAACTGGCGCGGCGCGATGCCCGGCCGGAAAACGCCGCTGCCGCCGGCCGGGGCGGAGAGTTTCCATTCCTTGTAGAGCGTGGGCCCTTGCCCCCGGTCGGGGCGGTCGCGCGGGTCGACCTCGAACACCGACACCGTCTTCGGACGGGCCATCGACAGATCGCCGGAGTGGCCGAGCTTGTCGCGGAACGACAGCACCAGCCGGTCGTCCAGCCATTTTGCCGTGAGTTCGTAGCTTGCCGACGGCGTCGCGATGCCCGCGATATCAGCGGCGTCGGCTTCGCCGGTAAACAGCGTGGCCTTGCCGGCAAAGCGCAGGCTCTCGATCTCCTGTTGCTTGCCGGAATCCAGCGCCACGGTGGCGACGTTGCGCTGGCCCTCATGGGTGCAGCAGGCGCAGGCCAGCGCCGGCGGGCTGGCGCTGAACAGCGCGACGATCGTCAGCAAAAGCGAAATGACGACGCCTCGGCGGCGCATCGGTCGGGTCCTCCCGGCTACCGCTTGTCCTCGACGTCGGTGTCGGGACGGTCGCTGCCCGCGGCGGTCTCGGTGTGCCACCTGCCGTCGGCGGTCTCATACTCGATCGCCTCGGTGCGTCCGGGCACGCGCTGCTCGGCGGCGGCGCGCTTGGCGGCGGCCAGCGCCGCGGCATGGCTGGGAAAGGGTTCCGAAAACACGCCATTGACGGTGTAAGCCCAGCCGCCGTCATGCTCGACGATCTTGTAGGTGATGTGGCTCATGTGGAACTCGCTTGTTGGCTGGCGACGCGGCGTGATGGCAGGGGTGATTGTGCCGCCCATTCTATGACAAAATGCGGTCACGATGTAGGTATTGCGGCCGGTTATTCGTCCTCGGTTCGGGTGAAGCGGGCGCCGAACTGGGCAGCCGGGCAAGGGAGAAGACAAATGTGCCGCAACATCAAGACGCTGTTCAATTTCGAGCCGCCCGCGACCGGGGACGAAATCCACGCCTCCGCGCTGCAGTTCGTGCGCAAACTGTCCGGCTTCAACAAGCCGTCGCAGGCCAATGCCGAGGCGTTCGACCGCGCGGTTGCGGAAGTGTCCGATTCGGCCCGCCGGCTGCTGGCCTCGCTGCACACCCATGCGCCGGCGCGCGACCGCGAGACCGAGGCGGAGAAGGCCAGGGAACGGTCACGGCTGCGGTTCGGGTAAACGGCGGCGCGCCGTTTGCGTGACGCGCCTCACGGTGCGGCTCGACGGCGGCGCGCAGGATGGCTGGCGTTATCTGCCATCGGAGACCGGCCATGAGCCCCATTACGCGATTGAAATTCAGTTCCGTCTTGTTCACGGTGCTGTGGACCGGAGGTATGCTGTGGTGGAGCGGGGCGTATCAGCCCGCCAACATCATCATCCTGTCGGTCTGCGGCGCCCTGGCCGGCTATTTCTGGTACCGCGCGATGCGCTGGCAATTCCAGTTGATGGGAATGCTGTCGCGCAACGACACTGCCGAAATGCGGTGAGGCAGCGAAGGACGGGCAAAGGCACGCCTGCTCTTTGCCCGCCCTGCGTTACTTCTTGTCCTTGTGCTTGTGCCGCTTCTTCTTGTCCTTGCGATGTTCGTCATCGCCGTCATCGTCGCCGGACTCATCGTCCTGTTCGGCCGCCGCCAGCGCCTCGCGTTCGGCAGCCTCGCGTTCCGCGGCTTCGCGCTCGCGCGTCCGCTTGTAGTCTTCATAGGCGTCGAACAGGAGGTGCAGCCATGGCATCACCTGTTCGATCGACGGCAATTGCCCCTGCGGTCCGGCTTCGCCGCGCGGACCCGGCTCGCCCTGCGGGCCGGGCTTGCCCTGCGCGCCGGCTTCGCCACGCGGGCCTTGCGGACCGGGCTTGCCTTGCGGCCCGGCCTCGCCTTGCGAACCGGGCTTGCCCTGTGGGCCGGCCTCGCCACGCGGGCCCTGCGGCCCGGGCTTGCCTTGCGGGCCCGGCTTGCCGCGCGGACCTTCCAGTCCGGGGCGTCCGGGATGCCCTTGCGGGCCGGCACGCCCCGGCTCGCCGCGCGGGCCCTGCGGTCCCTGTTTGCCTTGCCGGATAACGCTATCGTCCGCCACTTGCTCACTCCCGAGATGATTCCGAGGCAATTTCTACCAGACGTTTGATGACAGCACCAATTGCATCGATAGTGCGGGTGGATTTGATCAACATCAATCATCGCAGCGTTTCTGGTGCGCGTTAGCCCGCGTCCCACTTGACCGGCAGGTTGAGCAGTCCCCGGAACGCCCAGCCGCCGATCCGCACCGGCTCGCTCTCGTCCAGCCGCAAGTCCTTCAACCGCGCGAACACGCTCGGCAGCGCCACGTCGGCCACCATGGCGCGCGAGGCGAAGGCGCCGGCGCAATAATGCGGGCCGGCGCCGAAGGCGATGCTCTTCTGGGTGTTGCGGGTGACGTCGAAGCGGTCGGGATCGGCAAAGCAGGCTTCGTCGCGATTGGCCGAGCCGAACATGAAGAACACCCGGTCCTCCGGCTCGAAATCGACGCCGCCATAGGACCATGGTTTGGCGACCCGGCGCGGCGACATCCCGATCGGCGCGATCCAGCGGGCATATTCCTCGAACACGTCGAGCCATTTCGCCTTGCCCTCGCGCACCAGCGCGAGCTGTTCCGGATGCGTCAGCAGCGCCCAGACCGTGCCGGCGATGGCGTCGCGCGGCTCGTTCTGCCCACCCGAAATCGCGAGCTTGATGTTGGCGCGAATGCTGTCGATCGGCATGCCCGCGGCCAAGAGCACGCTGAGGATCGAGGTGTCGGGATGTTTCGTCACCACCGGGATCATGTCGTCGATCGCGGCGTCAATCCCCGCGGTGGCGGCATGGCAGCGGGCCTCCACCTCCTTGTTGCCGCTGTAATTGGCGATGCCGTCGATCATCGCCTGCGACCACGCGTCCATGTCCGCAAAGCGGATGTTGGTCAGCCCGGTGACGTCCTTCAGGCACTCGGCCGACAGCGGAAGCGCGAACGCCTTGCAGAGATCGGCGCGGCCGGCCGGCGCGAGCTCGTCGAGGATGCGGTCGGCATGGTCCTGGAACTGGCCGCGCCAGATGTCGCGCACGGTGCGCGGCGATACCGAGGGAAACATCGCGGCACGCTCGGCCATGTGCGCCGCGCCGTCCTTGCGCATCATGTTGTGGCCCATCAGCGTGTTCATCAGCCCGGCCGGCTGATGCGAGGAGAACACGTCGATGCGCTTTTCCTGGGTGAAGATGTCGTCGCGCCGGGTGAACACCGTGGAGCCCAGCTGCGGCACGAACGCGATCGGCGCGTCCTTCCGCATCTTCGCCAGCGTCGGGTAAGGGTCGGCCCAGAAGCTGGCGACGTCGATCTGGAAATGCGGGGCGTTGGACATGGG
>NZ_JAURXB010000206.1 GCF_030654605.1 Bradyrhizobium sp. | reverse complement strand
GGCATGGAATTGATCGAACGCCGCCCGGTGCCGCCCTTCGGCCATTTCTCGCTGATTCGCTTCCGCAAGACTGACGTCGCGGCGGCGGCCGCGTAGGCGCGCGCACAGGTTGTCAGCTGCGTTGCTGTTGTGAGACGTCACATGTCATTATGATGTCGTCACATGCCGGACATCGAATCTCGGTAAACACAATCGACCTACATTTTGGGGGAGACCATGATCAGTAACTTCCGCGAACAATTGCGAACGCAGCGGTGGGATGACCATCGTTACTACCACCACAGTCGCATTAACCAGAGCCTGCACTTTGTCAGTGCCGCCAGCTTTCTGATTGCGTATGCGCTGCTGTTCGTCGATCCGGTTGCCGCCGCGTTGATCGGCTGGCTGGTCTCGATGACCACGCGGCAGGCGGGTCACTTCTTCTTCGAGCCCAAGGGTTACGATCACGTCAACGACGCGACCCACGACCACAAGGAAGAAATCAAGGTCGGTTATAATCTGAACCGCAAGATCGTCCTGATGACGATCTGGGCGGTGTCGCCTGTCGTGCTGTTCGTCGATCCGACCCTGTTCGGGATATTCGCACCCTGGAGCTCACCGGCCGACTTCATGCGCCAGGTCGCCAAGGTCTGGCTCGCGATCGGCATCGGCGGACTGCTGTTCCGTACCGTGCACCTGTTCTTCATCCGCGACGTCGAGACCGGCCTCGTATGGATGACCAAGATCCTGACCGACCCGTTCAGCGACCTCAAACTGTACTACAAGTCACCGCTGTACCTGCTGAAGGGCGAGTTGATCGATCCCGGCCTCGAAAAGCACGTCAATCGCGCCTGAATGCTTGAATTCGATCGACGCCTTGTATCGGAAACTCGTCATGCCCGGCCTTGTGCCGGGCATCCACGTCCTGGCAGTACGACAGCAAGGGAAGACGTGGATGGCCGGGCATAGGCGAGCGGAAGCGACGCCGTCCTTAGACGGCTATGCCCGGCCATGACAGAGAGGGCAGAAGCCGTCCGTTCACCGCGAACGTCGTCGCGTGATCATCTCTTTCAGGATCTGCCGGCGGATCGCCTTGTTGGTGAGCGCGGCGTCGCGCCACCACCAGCCATCCCGCTTCATTTTCTCCGCCGCGGTCACGAAGCGGTCGGCGACTTCGGCGAAATCCGCGTCGGTATAGTTCAGGCTGAAGATCAGACGACCGGTCCCGACCCAGCTCAATGCCAGCTGCTCTGCCCGCAGATAGTATTGCAGCATCCAGTTGTAACGCGACGGCTCGGTATATTGCACCATCCAGATCGACGACATGTTGGCGACGCGGACCGGCAGATCCCGTGCGGCCAGTCTTTCGTTGAGCTGTCGCGCCCGCGTGTTCCAGGTTTCGTCGAGCCCGTCATAGACGCTGCGGAAGGTTGGATCCCCGAGACGGGTGAGGAACTCGTCCATCGCCGTCATGACGTAAGGGTGCGAATTGAAGGTGCCGCGCGCGAAACAGATGTCGACCGGACGGTCGTCACGGTAGCGGCGCATCAGGTCCTTGCGCCCGCACACCACGCCGACGGGAAGCCCGCCTGCCAGGCTCTTGCCGTAGGTCACCATGTCGGCGCGGACGCCGAAATATTCCTGGGCGCCGCCGACGGCGAGCCTGAAGCCGACGAAGACCTCGTCGAAAATCAGGACGATGCCGCGCTCGGTGCAGACGTCTCGCAGGGCTTTGAGCCACTCGCCGTACGCCGCGCGATCGAAATGGCCTTTTCGCGAGCTGTCGACCAGCGCGGAATCGGCGGGAGCGCCGGCGTTGGGATGAAGCGCCTGCAGCGGATTGACCAGTACGCAGGCGATATCGCGCCGCGTTTTCAGCACATGCAGCGTCTTCTCCGACGTGTCGGCCAGCGTATAGGTCTCGTGCGGCGAGATCGGATTGCCGACGCCGGGCTGCACGTCGCCCCACCAGCCGTGATAGGCGCCGGCAAAGCGCACCAGATGCGAGCGGCCGGTGTGATAGCGGGCCAGCCGCACCGCCTGCATCACGGCTTCGGTGCCGGACATGTGGAACGAGACTTCGTCGAGCCCCGAAATCGCGCACAGACGCGCGACGTTGTCGGTGATGACGGGATGATAGGAACCGAGCACGGGGCCGAGTGCATGGGCCCGCGCCGCGGCCTTCGCAATGCATTCCTTGTAGAAATCATTGCCGAAGATATTGACGCCGTACGAGCCGGTCAGGTCGTAGAACATGTTGCCGTCGGGGTCGGTGACCGTGACTCCCGCCGACGACGCCATGAAGGCGCTGGTGCCGAGATGCTCGCGGACCAGCCGGCTGTACTGGAACGGCACGCGGTAGGCTTCGGTGAATTGCAGGTCGGAGATTTTCTCGGCGGCCTGCAGCGTCATCTGCCGGCCCTCGGGGAAGCGTTCCTTGTAGAGCGCCGCCAGCTTGAAGAAGCCGTCCTGCCGCTGCAGCGCGACTTCTGCCGGCGCGCCGTCCGAGCGGAAGAAATCATCGATGCCGAATTCGTAGAACGGCACCAGCCGCGCGACCATGCGCGACATCTTGGAATGTCCCGTCAGCGAGCGGTGCTTGGCCCGCGAAAGCGCCAGCCGGGCATTCAATTTTGGGAAGACTGTCGCGGCGCCGGTTATCGCAACCGCGGACAGGGCGAGAATCGGGAGAGGCGAATCCATGCCACCAGCGCTAACCAGTCCAGCTGACAGGATCATGACAGTGCGAGGCCTGATCTCCGCCTTGACCCAGCAGGAAAACCTCAATTTCCTGCTGACCAACCGGATTCCGCGGGCGGCCCTGACCCGGTTCATGGGCTGGTTCAGCAAGATCGAGAACCCGCTTGTAAGGGACATGTCGATCGCGTGCTGGCGGCTGTTCTCCGAGCTCGACCTCAGCGAGGCGCGCAAGACCAGCTTCAAGAGCCTGCATGATTGCTTTGTCCGCGAGCTGCGCCCAGGGCTGCGGCCGGTCGACCCCGATCCTGCCGTCGTGGTCAGCCCGTGCGACGCCATCATCGGCGCGCACGGCCGGATCCAGGATACCGAGCTGTTCCAGATCAAGGGCGCGCCTTACTCGCTCGAGGACCTGCTCGGCGATCCCGCACTGGTCGAGCAGCACCGTAATGGCCGGTTCATCACGCTGCGCCTGATGTCGAGCATGTACCATCGCTTCCACGCGCCGCATGATTTCAGGATCGAGCGGGTCACGTTCGTTCATGGCGATGTCTGGAACGTCAATCCGATTGCGCTGAAGCGGGTCGAGCGGCTGTTCTGCAGGAACGAACGCGCGGTGATCCAGACCCGGCTGGCAACCGGCGAGGCGCTCACGCTGGTGCCGGTGGCCGCGATTCTGGTCGCGAGCCTGCGGCTGCATTTTCTCGACCTCACGCTCAATGCGCAAAGCCGCGGGCCGACCGTTTTCCCCTGCGATACCAGCGTGCGCAAGGGCGATGAACTCGGCTGGTTCGAGCACGGCTCGACGATCATCGTGCTGGCGCCCGATCATTTCGAGTTCTGCGACAACGTGGTGGACTCCGCGCGGATTTTTGCCGGCCAGCCGTTGATGCGGCGATCGGCGGTGCGGTCCTGCTGATCGCACTGATCTCGATTTTGCCGACTGAAGTCACTATATAGCGGACGATCGAGACCGGATTCGAAATCGCAAAATTGGGACACAAGATGGCGCGGGCGCCTGTATTGGCCGCGGGAGGCATTGTGCTGCGGCAGGGGGGCACGCCGCTGTTCGCGGTGGTGCGTTTGCGCAAACGCAACGAGTGGGTCCTTCCCAAGGGCAAGCTCGATGACGGCGAAACGCCGCGCGCCGCCGCCGAGCGCGAGGTGCTGGAAGAGACCGGGCACGATGTCTCCGTGCACGAATTTCTGGGTACGCTGGTCTACGAGTCCAACCGGGGTTCCAAGGTCGTGCACTATTGGCGGATGGAGGCCCATGGCGGGCAAGTCCACGCGCTGATGCGCGATGTAAAGGCGGTCGACTGGCTGCCGCTCGACCTGGCCGTTGAACGGCTCTCGCGCGGCTATGAGCGCGCGTTTCTGGCCAATGTCGGTCCGCTGGCGCTGGAGGGAGCCGCGGCGGTCCCGGCGCCGGCGCTTGAAACCGAAAACCACGATGCGTTCAGGACGGCTCAAGGCCGGCGCAGCCTGGTGCAGAAAGTGCGGGACTGGCTGCGCCGCGCCGTCTGATCCATCACCGCGACTCCTTGCTAGCGAATCTCCCGCGGCAGTCGTCTTGCCGGCGCGGCCGGTCGCCGCTGCAACGCGGGCCGGTTCTGTAATCCCGGCCGCAGCGGGCCGGGCACACCCTGCCGGATGCCGGGTTGCGGCTGCACATTGGGCTGCTGAAGATTCGGCCGCGGCGGCAGGCCCGACCGTCCGGTCACGCCCGGCTGCGCCGGCGAACCTGCGCGCTGTGGCAAGCCTTGCCGATTCAAGCCTTGCCGGTTGGGCAGGCCAGGTTGTTGCTGCTGTCCGGGTCGGTTCTGCAAATTGTTCTGCCGCTGCGGTCCGTTGGGCCGCAGCCCGCCTGGCTGCCCCGACCGGTTGGGCCGGTTCGGATTGACCACCCCGGGATTGGCGCGGCGGAACGCGCGGTGCTCGTTGACCACCCGGCGTCCGAGATTCTGCGTCGAGTGGACCTGCCGCACGAATCCCTGATCGCGCAAAATCTGCTGCGGCGAAATCGTCAGCGGCACCGCGGCAAAGCGCGCGCCGCCTGCGCCTGCGCGGATGGTGAAGCCGCTGGCGCCCTGGCTGAGAAAGCCGAGCCGCAGGCCGGCGCGGTCGTCGACCTCGATCCGCCCGACCTTGCCGTCCGCATCCGGATAGAGTTTGACCGCGACGTTGTTGCGGCCGGTGGCGGAGGCGTCTTCCGGCACCTCGACCACGCCGGAGGTGCCGCGAATGCCGAGCGTCGCGGTCGGCGTCGATATTTTCATGTCGCCGGTTTTGGCGACGGAGGCTGCGACGAACGCCACCGTGCCCTTGACGACCTCGAACAACGCGGCGTTGTTCTTGCCGCCGTCCTCGTAGACGAAGGTGTCGATGGTGATCCTGGCGTTGGCGGTGAGATTGAAGGTGGTGGCGTCGTTGAAGGTGATGCCGAGCGACGATTTCGCCGAAGTCTGCACCAGATCGTTGAGATAGATCTCGTCCTTGACCTTCAACGGGATCGCGGCGTCGTTGCGCGTCACCGTGGCGTTGCCGACCACCGTCGCCACGTTGCCGATAGGCTCTTCGGGAGCTTGCGCGTCTGCGCTGGCGCCGGGCGCCGCCGGTGCCGCTTGTGCCTGCGGTTGAACGGCCTGCGCCAGCCTGGCCGGCTCGCTCACACCGTCTGCCGCGACCGCGGGCATGCCGGCCAGCGCCAGACAACAGAGCAGCCAGCCTGCAACCGGGAAACGATGCGCTGTCACGATGGATTCCGACCGGAGATGGGCCTGCAGAATACAAGGCCGTTCATGATTGAACAGTCCCGACATTGAAAGAGCGGCACGGCTGAACCGCGGCTGAATAGCGCGCGGAATCGGTGCGGACAAGCAAAAGCCCGCCGGAGCAGCCGGCGGGCCATTGAATTCATGCCGCGATCGACCGCGTGTTTACTTCACCCTGGCCGGCGCCAGGTTGATCGGCTTGCCGGGCTTCGATGGCGTGTAGTTCACGGGAGTGGCCGCCGGCGTCTCCTTGCGGAAGACGGCCTTGCAGCCGTCGCTCAGCGCCGCGCGCTGCCGGTGCATGCAGGCGGTGATGCGGTCGACATCGGGAATTTCCGAACTGCACAGCCGCATCGCGTCGCTGGCACACATCTGCTCCTGCTCCGCCGTGTGGGCCAGCGAGGCCGTCGTCAGCATGCCGAAGGCGAATACGGTGGCGACCAGCAATTTGCAGCCGCCGAAATTCGAACCAGTGGAAGTCATTGATGTCCCCTTGTGAGCGCCCAAGTCAATGAACGTAAGTTTTCAGAAGCCACGCGCCGGTCCCCGGCGTTTCCCTGGCAAGAAACTACCCGGCATCTGTTTCAGGACGTTTGCGTCAAACCCGCAAATTGGTTTCGTCGCGTTGAGATTTGTTTCATCGCTGCCGTTAACCGTCATTCCGGGTCTGGTGCTGGCGCACCATCCCGGAATGACGAGCACGGTTGCCGATTTCTTAACTGACGCGTTTCCAGGTCTGGCCGCCGCAGAACATGCCGCCAAAGGCGCAGCCCTGAACCCGCAGCGCGTTGGTGCCCTTCATCGCGATCGTCGAGTCGTAATTGCGGCCGCTGTCGGGGTCGTGAATCGTGCCGGTCCATTTGGAAGCCTGTTGCTTCATGTTGATCAGGATCTTCTTGCCGGTCTTGACGGCATAGCCGCACAGGTTCTGCCCGCATTCCTCGATCCGGACATTGCCCTTGTTTTCCTCGGTGGCCCAGATGCCGAGCGGGGTGGTTGGTGCCGGCGCCGCGGCGGCCGGAGCGGGCTGCGGTGCGGTGATCGGGGCAACTGCCGGAGCGGGAGGCGCTTCGACGGCGACGGATGGCGCGGGCGAGACGGTCGCCACCGTCGTCGGCGCGGCCGGCGCGGGAGTTGCGACCGGTGCGGTGCTGGCGACGGGGCCCGCCGGCTGCGGCGCCTGAGCGGCGGGAGCCGGGGCGGGCGCGGCCGGTGCTGCCGTCGGCGCCGGCGCGGCAACCTCGGCATCGTCGCCGGAGCCCTTCGACTTGAAACCCTTGAAATTACCGAGGCTGGAGCCTGAGAAGCTGGAGCCGGAAATACTGGGTGCCGAGATCCTGATGCAGGACAGCGAGTCGCAATTTCTCGGCGCTTCGATGCGGATCTTGTGCCCCTCGATCTGGAAGGAAATCGAATTGCCGGCCTGGGCCGATGTCGTCGCCATCAACAGCGCGGCGAGTATCAAGAGTTTTTTCATGTGAGCCTCCTGGTGCAGCGGGCTTGTGAACTTGCCCGGACCCTATGCGGGCCGACAGCCGCCTTCCGTGATCTGCGTCACCCAGGTGGCCGGCTGCGCCAGACATTCTGGCACGGTGATTCAAATCACATTCGGTGCCGCGGCGCGGGCGCTAGTTTTCCGCACCGAATTCGGGACACGCCTTGGGAGGCTTGCGATGAAGAGATTCTGTTTTCTCATCGTGCTGATGCTGCTCAGTTCATCTGCCAATGCCGGCAACACGTTTTCCTTCGTCGTCGGCGGACACCGCATCCGTATCGAGGCGCCCCGGTATTGCCATTCCCCGTCATGCGTTTCGGTTTCTATTCCGGGCATCTATCAGTCGCGCCGCTGGCGCGATCGCCTTGATGAGGATGATCGCGACGTGACCGAGCCGGTGAAAACGCCGGCCGCCGTGCAGCCGCCGATTCAGGTCGTTCCGCCTCCGGGCAATCCCGCCGTCGTCGCCGCGCCGCCACCGACGGTGTTCAAGCCGGCCGCCGCCGTGACGCAGGATGTTGCCCCACCTCCGCCCGCCATTGCGCCGCCAAATGCACTTCCGCCGGTACCGCCCCCGCCGCCGGCCGAAGTGGTCCGGCCACCGGCGGTCACCGTGTCACAGGTATCGAGCGTTTCGCATCAGGTGGAAGACGATCCGGCCGACACGCCTGTCGGCGACTGGCAGAGCGAGGGCAGCAGGGGAGCGGTTCGCATCGAGCGCTGCGGAAAGGCGCTGTGCGGCTATGCGCTCAAATCATCCTCCAGCGACAAGGGCGAGGCGGTGCTGGTCAACATGAAGCCGAAAACCGGCTCGCAATGGACCGGCAACGTCTACAGCCACGACAGCGGCGATACCTATTACGGCACCATGGCGCTGAAGGGCCCGAACGCGCTGCGGGTCGAAGCCTGCGCGCTCGGACGGTTTTATTGTTCGGGGAATACCTGGAGCCGGATCGTCACCAGGCCGGAGCGGCTGATTACTTCGCGACAAATCTCGCCGGAGCCGCGATCGTAGCCGCGGGCATCCAGTGCTGGTGAGGCCGCATTGATTCAGGGGCGACCACGGGCCGGACGGCGGAACCCGCTGTTCTGTTCGGGTTCCACATCGGGGGCCCTCAGGCTCCGATCCGCCGCATCGCCGCCGTCGATGCGCGATTTGAGCTCAACCGCCTTTTCGATCAGGACAGCCGAGAGGTCAGGGTTTGCGGTTGATCGGGCGAATTTGAGAAGCGTCGCCGCCTGACGCGCGAAATACAGCCTGCCTATCACGGTGATTTTCCCCTGTATCCAGCCGTGAACGCTACGCGGGAACAAGGGTTTTCGTTCCCGCCGGAATTTTCAAAAGTGAGTGCAAGCTTGCTGAAATTTTCGACAGCGAAGCAGAAACGTCGCGCTTTCGCATGAAAACGCCCGGCGGCTGGATTGCTCCTGACCCCCGGGCGCTGATTCATTCGGTTGTGGTAATGGGGCCTAGAACACCCCGAGCACGATGGCGCCAACAAAGGCGATGGCTGCATACGCGGTAACAACGCTCACTTTGCTGACCCAGGGACCCAGCAAGGTCATCGCGAAATCTCCGTCGTTATGTCACTGCCCGCTCAACTCCAAAAGCTAGCAAAGCGTTCCCGGCGCAAAAAGTCAGCCTTGCTGCACTATTAGCGTCTGTGCACAGGATGGAACGGCGGCAACATGGTTAAAGAACTGTGAAATCAACGCGTTGAAGAGTCCTTAAATATATTCGTTGAACGTGCGCGCATGACGCGCGGAGTTCGTTTGTATCTCGTCGGCTCCTTCGTCCTTGTTTCGCTAGCGGGCTGTGGCCGCGGATTTTTTCAGTCCGCGGAGCGCGAACCGTGGCGGGCCGAGGCCGAATTGGCATGCCTGAAGTCCGGGACGGTGAAAGAAAACGCCGAACTGGTCCGGATCAACCCGATCTCGGGGCCCGGGGTCTGCGGTGCGGAATATCCGCTCAAGGTGGCCGCCCTCGGCGAAAGCATCGGCAGTTTCGGTTTTGCCGACGACTTGCGGCCGCCCGGCGCCATCGGCAACGGCCCGCGCTGGCCGGTTTCGCAGCCGCCTCGGGCTGCTCCACCGCCATCCTCCTATCCCGACAACACGATGCGCCAGCCGGGCGGCTATGGCGCGCCGTCGAACGGTCCGATTTCATTGACGGCGCCCGGAATCGTCCCCCCGGAAGAAGACGAGATCGCGCGCGCGTCCGAGGAACCGGTTGGCCGGGGAGGCTATCCGTCGCCTTCGGCCTATCCCAGGGATCGTGGGCCCGCGCCGTATTCGGAACGTCCCGCCAGCGCGCAGCCGCTGCCGCGGCTCGGACCGGCGCAGGGCAATTCCGTCGCGGCCTTCGGTCCTGTCGTGATGAAGCCCACCGCGACGCTGGCCTGTCCGATCGTTTCGGCGCTCGATCGCTGGCTGGCCGATTCCGTGCAGCCGGCCGCGATGCGCTGGTTCGGCATCCGCGTGACCGAGATCAAGCAGATCTCCGCCTACTCCTGCCGCGGCATGAACGGCAATGCGCGCGCACATATTTCCGAGCACGCCTTCGGCAACGCGCTGGATATCGCGGCCTTCACGCTGGCCGACGGACGAACCGTCACGGTGAAGAACGGCTGGAAGGGCATGCCGGAAGAGCAGGGATTTTTGCGCGATATCCAGGCTGCGGCCTGCCAGCAGTTCAACACCGTGCTGGCGCCGGGCTCCAACATCTATCACTACGATCACATCCACGTCGATCTGATGCGCCGCAAGAGTCAGCGCACCATCTGCCAGCCTGCTGCGACCTCGGGCGAGGAGATCGCCGGCCGCGCCGGGCAGCGCAACCCCTACGCCTCGCGAGAAGCCTACGTGACCGGATCGATCGGCAGCCGCAAAAGTGTTTCGGCGAGGCGCAAGGCCAACGACAAGGTCGACGAAGAAGACGAGTTCATGGACGAATAGCGCGTGTTCCGCTGTCGTCCGGATGCCCCCGCCCAAAAAATTCTCTTTCGATTGTCAAAGCACGCACATTGCGCAGCTGCGGACAACGCCATGGCGCAACCCGCGCGATGTTAACTTCTCGTTAAGAAAAACATTCGAGTTTGACCGCAGCGGCCGGGGCAGATTGCGGACCAACGAAACCGGGGATGATTCCAATGCCAAATCACTTGCGGCTGGCTTGCGGCGCATTGCTGCTGGCGGGCCTTGCGCCCGTTCTTGCCGGATGCGACGAACCCGCTTCGGCAAGAGCTGCAACGGAAATCGTCCCCAAGGTCGGCGTCGTTACCGTGAAATCGAAGCCGCGTGCCCTGGTTCGCGAGTTGCCGGGTCGTATTGCCGCGACACGCATTGCCGATGTCAGGCCGCGCATATCCGGCATCGTCGTGGAACGGTTGTTTCAGCAGGGCTCCGACGTGAAGGCCGGCGATCCGCTCTATCGAATCGATCAACGGCCGCTCGAAGTCGAATTGCGCGCCAGTGAGGCCGCGCTGGCCAAGGCCAATGCGGCGTTCGATCTGGCGGCCCAGCATGCGCGCCGCATCGCGACGCTCGCAAGCGACAACGTAGTCCCCGAATCCCAGCTCGAGATAGCGACCGGCGCGATGCGCCAGGCGGAAGCCGAAGTCGAGGGACGCAAGGCGGATGTCGCGCGCGCACGGCTCAATCTGAACTATGCAACGATCCGCGCGCCGATCGATGGCGTGGTCGGCGCGGCACTCGTCAGCGAAGGCGCGTTGGTCGTCAGGAACGAGGCCAATCTGGCGACGATCCAGCAGCTCGACATGATCTACGCCGACTTCACGCAGTCGGTGTCCGAGATGAACAAGCTCCGGCGCGCGTTCGACGAGGGTGACCTCGACCGCATCGCGCCATCCGCGGCCCGCATCCGCCTCGTGCTGGACGACGGAACGGTTTATCCCTTGCCCGGCAAGCTGCTGTTTTCGGAATCCCGGGTCGACGCCCACACCGGGCAGGTGACCATGCGGGGGCAATTCCCCAACCCGAAGCGCGAATTGCTGCCGGGCATGTATGTGCGCGTTCTGATCGAGCAGGGCATCGACACCGACGCCATTGCGGTGCCGCAACAGGCGATCCAGCGCAACGGCGGCGGCGGCAGCGAGGTGTTCGTGGTCAAGCACGATGGCCGCGTCGCACTGCAGCCGGTCCGCATCGGCTCCACACAGGACGGCCTGTGGCTGGTGGATGATGGCCTGAAGGACGGCGATCAGGTGGTCGTCGACGGGTTTCAGAAGTTCGCGCCGGGCGACCGGGTCAGGCCGCAGGCCTGGGCCGAGGCAGACGCATCGACGAGCTCGATTCCGAATCGTGAGCGGCCGGCGCAGGCCAGCATCAGATAGCGCCTTCCCCGGGGAAAGCGAAAGCCGCCCAACGCGGCCTTCGATGCGATCGCCCGCGATGCGCACGCGGATGCGTGCCCACCATCTGTATCGTTCGGCAAGATCGGTGGGCACGGCGCAAGCGCGCCTTTGCTCACCCTACATCGCCAGCCGCTGCAGCAAATCGTGCACGACGCCCTCCAGCAGATCGAGCTTGTAGCCCGTCATCGGCAACGACTTTGCGCCCGAACTCGCCTGCCTTGCGGCCTCCGCGATGACAGCCGCGCTGGCCGGCTTGCCT
>NZ_JAURXB010000205.1 GCF_030654605.1 Bradyrhizobium sp. | reverse complement strand
AAGCCGAAGCGGCGGTACCGCGCATCAGCGCCGATGAAGCCAAGGGACTGGTCGGCCGGCCCGACGTGCTGTTTCTCGACGTCCGCGAACCGGCCGAGGTCGCGACCTCGGGGAAGGTCCCGGGCGCCCTCGCGATTCCGCGCGGACTGGTGGAATTTCGCGCCGATCCGGGCTCGGCGCTGCACGATGCGGCATTCGACCGGGCCAAGACCGTGGTGGCCTATTGCGCCTCGGGCGGACGCTCGGCGCTGGTGCTCAAGACGCTGAAGGAAATGGGCTACGAAAACGTCCGCAACCTCGGCGGCTTCAAGGGCTGGCTCGATGCCGGCGGCGAAGTCGAAAAGGGGTAGTTGCCGCTACGCCATTGCCAGCTGCGAGCGCGCCCTCGCCCGCAGCAGCAGCACCACCACGATGAGGATGTTGACTGCATTCCAGGCAACGCCGTTGAGGAACGCGGCGGCGTAGGAGCCGGTGGCGTCGAAGATCACGCCGGAAATCCAGCCGCCGCCGGACATGCCGAACACCGAGGCCATGATCACGATGCCGACCCGGGTGGCGGCCTCGCTCGCCGGCATCGATTCACGTACGATGATGGCATAGCTCGGCACGATGCCGCCCTGGAACAGGCCGAACATCGCGGAGATGAGGTAGAGCGAGGTCAGGCCGTCGAAGAACAGATAGAACAGCAGGGCAAAGCCCTGCGCCACCGACCCGATCAGCAGCGTCGGGATGCCGCCGATCTTGTCGGCGAGATAGCCCGAACCGATCCGGCTGATGATGCCGCATGCCATCATCAGCGACAGCATCTCGGCGCCGCGCGCCACACCGTAGCCGAGATCGCCGCAATAAGCGACGATGTGGACCTGCGGCATCGCCATCGCCACGCAGCAGGAAATGCTGGCGATACACAGCAGCGCCGTCAGCGTATTGGCCGACAGTTTGAGATTGATCCGCGGCGGCAGCGCCTTGCTGTGATCCTGCGCCGCGCTGCCGCCCATGACCTGACGCAGCACCAGCAGCAGGACCGTCATCAGCACGCCGCAGACAATGGCGATGCCGAAATGGGTGGCGCGCCAGCCATAGGCCTGCGTGCTCCAGTTGATGATCGGCGGCCAGAACGTGCCGCCGACATAATTGCCTGATGCGACGATGGTGACCGCCAGCCCGCGATAGCGCTCGAACCAGTGCGAGGCTTCCGCCATCAGCGGCCCGAAGGTGGCCGACGCACCGAGGCCCATCAGGAGCGAGATGGCGATGAACTGCCAAAGCGCGGTCGCCAGGCCCGCCAGCACATAGGAGCCGGTCAGGAAGACGATGCTCAGCGCCATCGCCGGAACGATGCCGAGCCGGTCGGTGATCTTGCCCATCAGGACGCCGCCGAGACCGAAGCCGAGGAAGATCATGGTGGCAGCGAGCGAAATCGCGCCGCGGCTGGCCGCAAATTCCTGCTGGACCAGCGGCATCACCACCACGACCGACCACATCCCGACCGCGCCGACGGAGCCGATCAGGACCGCCAGCGCGAGCCGCAGCCAGGCCTGGCGCGAGTCAGGGGTGAACGGCGGCGAATCTTTGGCTGGTTGGGAGGGGGCGTGCACGGCCGCAACTTCGTCGCCCCGGGGTGCCGGGTCAAGCCACATGGCGCGATATTGGGCATGCAGATGCGGTGCAACAGAACCCAAGTCGTCATTCCGGGGCGTCGCGATAGCGGCGAACCCGGAATGACGACGGAGGGAGCGCCTCGTTAACCCTTTCCTAACCATAAACACGGCAAAAATTGCCTAGTGGAGTCGAGTGTCGTCAGCCGCGTAAAACGGGAGAACCCCCGTGGACGCCAGTGCGGTGCCTCACTTTCGAAACGGCGGCCCTTCGGCCGCCGCGCAGACGTTTGGCGCCCGGGACCGGCATTCGCGGGGGGAAGCAGCTACGATGGTCGATGTCACGGCGGGTCACGGCACGGGTACAGCGGGCGGCGGATTTCCCAGTTTAGGCGACATCGGCAAAGTCCTGGTCCGCGGCGATCTCGCGCTGGCGTTCGGCGTCCTGATCATTCTCGTCGTGCTGATCATGCCGCTGCCGTCGGTCGTGCTCGACCTGTTTCTGGCGATCTCGATCACGCTGTCGATCCTGATCCTGATGACGGCGCTGTTCATCCAGGCGCCGCTGGAATTCTCCTCGTTCCCGACCATCCTCTTGATCTCGACCATGCTGCGGCTGTCGCTGAACCTGGCCTCGACCCGGCTGATCCTGTCCAAGGGCCATGAGGGCACCGCGGCCGCCGGCCACGTCATCGAAGCCTTCGGCAATTTCGTGATGGGCGGCAATTTCGTGATCGGAATTATCGTGTTCGCGATTCTGGTGATCGTGAATTTCGTCGTCATCACCAAGGGTTCGGGCCGTATCGCGGAAGTCGCCGCCCGCTTCCACCTCGACGCCATGCCGGGCAAGCAGATGGCGATCGACGCCGATCTGGGCGCCGGCCTGATCGACGAGGCGACCGCCAAGAAGCGCCGCAAGGATCTGGAGGACGAAAGCGGCTTCTTCGGCGCCATGGACGGCGCCTCGAAATTCGTGCGCGGCGACGCAGTCGCAGGCCTGCTGGTGGTGTTCATCAACGTGATCGGCGGCATCATCATCGGGGTCGCGCAACAGGGCATGGGTTTTGCGGATGCCGCGCGCACCTACACGCTGCTGACGGTCGGCGACGGCCTGGTCACGCAGGTGCCGGCGCTGATCGTGTCGACCGCGGCGGGCCTGCTGGTCTCGAAGGCGGGCGTCAGCGGCGCCGCGGACAAGGCGCTGATGAAGCAGCTGTCGGGCTATCCGCAGGCGCTCGGCATGTCGGCCGGCGTCATGCTGGTGCTGGGGATGCTGCCGGGCGTGCCGATGCTTCCCTTCCTCGCGCTCGGCGGCGGCGCGGCCTACCTTGCGGTAACGTCCCGCAAGCGCAATCAGGCCAACACCGAAGCCGAAGCCATCGCGGCGGCCGCCCCGGATGCCGCCGCGGCCGCCGCGGCCGCCGGCGCGGAAGAGCCTATCGCCAATTCGCTGAAGATCGACGACCTCAAGATCGAGCTCGGCTATGCGCTGCTGCCGCTGGTCAACGGCCCCGACGGCACCGACCGGCTGACCGAACAGATCAAGGCGCTGCGCCGCTCGCTCGCGGTGGAAATGGGGTTTGTGATGCCGGCGGTGCGCATTCTCGACAATGTGCAGCTGGAGGCCAACACCTACATCATCAAGATCAAGGAAGTGGACGCCGGTACCGGCAAGATCTGGCCGAACAGTTTCATGGTCATGGACCCCGCCGGCAACCAGGTCGGTATCCCCGGCATCCACACCATCGAGCCGACCTTCGGCCTGCCGGCGACCTGGGTCGACGCCAGCCTGAAGGAAGAGGCCTCGCTGAAGGGCTATACCGTGGTCGACGCCGCGACCGTGCTGTCGACCCACCTGACCGAACTGCTCAAGACCAACATGTCGGACCTGTTGTCCTATGGCGAGGTGCAGAAACTCCTGAAGGACCTGCCGAAGGAACAGGGCGAGCTGGTCAAGGACATCACGCCGGCGCTGGTCACCGTGTCCGGCATCCAGCGCGTGCTGCAGCTGTTGCTGGCCGAGCGGATCTCGATCCGCGATCTCTCGACCATTCTCGAGGGCATCGCCGACGCGCTGGCGTTCTCGCGCAACCCGGCAACCATGGTCGAGCATGTTCGCGCCCGGCTGGCGCGGCAGATCTGCGCGCAGAACACCTCCCACAACGGCTATTTGCCGCTGATCGCGCTGTCGGCCAAATGGGAGCAGGCGTTCGCCGAGTCGCTGGTCGGCGCCGGCGACGAGCGCCAGCTGGCGATGCAGCCGTCAAAGCTGTCGGAATTCATGACGGTGGTGCGCGACCGCTTCGAGCAGGCCGCCCGCGAAGGCGAGGCGCCGGTGCTGGTGACCTCGGCGGCGATCAGGCCGTTCGTGCGTTCGCTGGTGGAACGCTTCCGCGCGCAAACCACCGTGCTGTCGCAGGCGGAGATTCATCCGCGCGCGCGGCTGAAGACGGTCGGAAGCGTGTGACCGGCGGCGGTCGGACCGGGGCATTTTCGCCACAGGCAAATTCTTTGTCGGCATTTGCCGGAAGGACGCGGCCGCTCGCACCAGCGAGTGGAATCGAAATAAAATATTGATATTGCTTCATTATTGTTGAATTTCCTCTACTCCGGGCCAAGTTCCAATCGCGGGACTTCAACTCCTTTCACTGCCTTGTGATCGCCCCTTAGGAACCGAAAGCCGAATTCCTACGTTTCCTGCCATGAGATGTTGAACCTGTCGGCGGATGCACCACACCAATTCGCAAGACGGGAAGGCGGCAGGAGGCCTCCAATGAACCATTCGATCTACAGCGCTGATCGCTCGACCCACTTGAAGGTCGTGGTCGTGGCGCTGATTGCTGGTATCGCGGTGGCGGGCTTCGGCATCTCGGCTCGCACCACTTCGGACGAGGGATTTACCCAGACGGCGCGCGTGCTCAAAGCCGGCAAGCCGGTGGCGATCACCAGCGCGGAGACCTCGACGGTACGCTGACGAAATTCAAGGAATTCACGCGGCTCTTTAGCAGCCCCCCAAAGTCGCCTCGTGGATAATCAGACGACCCCAACGACCCCCAAGTCGACTACCGAAAACGCCCGCTCCCCACGGGCGTTTTCTTTTTTGGGCAATTGAGTGACGAACCGACGATATGGTCTTGAAGCCGTAGCCCGGAACGAGCCACCGGGCCGCACGCATGCGCGGTCCGCCGGCGCAATCCGGGACACTGTATCGGCGGCTGGCGGTTTCCCCGATTGCGCTCTTCGGGCGGCGTCATGCGCCCGACCCTTTCGCCCCATCCGAACTACGAGCTACGAATCCTGCCTGCTACTTGGCCGCTGCCGCCGGCGGCACGGCTTCGATCAGCTTGCCGGTAAACACGATCGGTCCGGTGGCGACGCCGGTGGGCGAGCCGCCTTCCGGCTCGAGCGTCACTGCATAGGTCGCCTTGTTCACCGTGTCGGTATCATAGGCGGCCAGCGCCGGCCGGGTGGTGAAATCATTGCTGCCGATCACGCCCAGCGAACGCGCGCCTGGCAGCTTGTCGGACACCAGCCACAGTTCAAAACTCTTGCCGGGTTCGGGCGTGGCACCCACCCGGCGCACGGTGAAATTCTTGCTGGTGGCGTCAACCGTGAGGATGAAGGCGGGCGACGCGCTGTCCTTCTGCAGAAGGGCGACGAACTGGCCTGACGGCGGCGGGACGACGGCGGTCTTCACCTCGACCACCTGGGTTCGCACCTTCGGGCGAAGGCCGTCGGGAAGCCGGTCCGGCGCATAGACTTGCGTCGCGACCATCGCGACCAGGGCTGCGGCAATGGCGGTCGTCGCCGTCGCCACATTGCGCCAGCGACGGGCGCGGGCGGATAACTGGATCACGTTGGAGGCGTCGACCGGGGCGGGCTGCGCAATGACGTCGTTGGCCGGTGGCGGCGGCGCGTCGGGAAGCAGCAGCGGCCCTTGCTGCTCGGAATGTCCGATCGCGGTCCTGATCCTGTCCCAGACCTCAGGTCTCGGCTCGACCGATCCGACCATCTGGTTGAGGACGCCCAGCTTCTGCTGCCACGCCTCGACCATCGCCGTGAACTCCTTGTCCACGGACATCATGGTCTCGACCTGCGCGCGCTCGTCGGCATCGAGGGTGCCGAGTGCATATTCCGCGGCGAGCGCGATATGGTCTTCGCTGTAGGCCATCATTCAGAGTCCAAGACACTCCCGGATATCCATCATGCTGCGGCGCAGCCATGTCTTCACCGTGTTCACCGGTGTCTCGAATTTCGCTGCCAGCTGCTCGCGGCTCCAGCCATTGTAATAGGCCAGCAGCACCAGCTTTTGCCGGTCCGGCTCGAGGCGCCCGACGCACTCCAGAAGCCGCTTCAACTCTTCCGTCATTTCGCGGCGCGCCAGCGGATCCGGGCTGTCGGCCGCCACTTCCATGGCCGACGGCTCCTCTTCGATCGACACTTCCGTCCGCTTGCGCACGACATCGATGGCCCGGTTTCGGGCGATCGACGCCATCCACGTGATCGGCGACGACAGCCCGGGGTTGAACTGCCCGGCGTTGTTCCAGATCTTGACGTAAGCCTCCTGGAGAACCTCCTCGGCGAGATCCTGTCGCCGCAAGATACGGAGCACCACGCCGAAGAGTTTCGCGCGCGTGGCGGCGTAAAGCCGCTCGAAAGCGGCCTCATCCCCCTTCGCAACTGCGGCAATCAGCCAGACCAGCTCAGCTGGCGTCAGCATTCAGCGTCCCCAAAATCGCGAAGCCCTATCGCTCCTTAAAGCCACCGGAGCGGCGGTCCCGACAAGTCGTATCATACCCTGCGCCAGAGGTGGCCACCAAGTCGCCGATAACGGACCTGTGGACAGCCAAAAACAAACCCGGACCTTGCGGCCCGGGTTCGGATGGTGGGTTGGCAAAGACGATCGGGCAAATGCAGTCGAAAGGGTGTCAGGCAATGGCCCCGATGCGGGCGCGCATCAGGCCGATGCTGTCGAGATCGGCCTGTTCCCGGGCGCTCTCTTCGGCCCGCTCGCGGGCCTGGTCGCGTTCGTCCAACAGCTCGACTTTTTTCAGTTCATCGAATGCCTCGCCCAACAGGCCCTTGGCGTCTTCGAGCTGGATCCGCAGTTCGTCGGCGGAGCGGGTCAGGTTTTCCCGGCGCTGGATCGCGGCCTTGGCATAGGTCGGATAGGCGAAGTGCGTGGGATCGTTGATGCCGGCGCGCTCCTGCTCGGAATGGATTTCGCGCTCGAGGTCGACCGACATACGCTGGAAATCGGCGATCATGCCCTCGATCTGGGCAACCCTTCGGCGCTTTTCGTCGACCTGAAATTTCTTCAGGCGGATCAGCGTTTCACGTGACTTCATCGACTCGTACTCCCCAGAAGTCCCAATCTGAACGCGGGACGGAACCGGCATCCCCAAATGAAGTCATAAAGGGCCCCACCGGCAGCTTTACTCGTGTGGCGCGGATCATGGCCCGACAAAGTTAGCTTTCCGTTTCCAAATCCTTGAGGATTTGACCGAGTTGCTGGTACCCGTCGTTAAGGCTGGTGACTTCGTCCTTGGCCTGCCGCAGGAAGCTCTCCAGCGCCGGGTGAAGCTTGATCGCCTCATCGACCTCGGGACTGGAGCCCTGGCGATAGGCCCCGAGCCGGATCAGTTCCTCCATGTCGGCATAGGTCGCCATGACCTGCCGGGCCTGCCGGATAACCGGCAGAAAGGCCGGATCGGCCGATTTCGGCATGGTGCGGGACACCGACTTGAGGATGTTGATCGCCGGAAAACGGCCGCGCTCGGCGATCGAGCGCTGCATCACGATATGGCCATCCAGGATGCCGCGGACCGCATCGGCGATCGGCTCATTATGGTCGTCGCCGTCCACCAGCACCGTGAAGATGCCGGTGATGGTGCCGATGCCGGTCCCCGGCCCGGCGCGCTCCAAAAGCTTCGGCAGTTCGGTGAACACCGTCGGCGTATAGCCCTTGGCGGTCGGCGGCTCGCCGGCCGACAGGCCGATCTCGCGCTGCGCCATGGCAAACCGCGTCACCGAATCCATCAGGCACAGCACATCCTTGTCTTCATCGCGAAAATATTCGCAGATCGCCAGCGTCAGGTAAGCCGCCTGCCGCCGCATCAAGGCGGGCTCGTCAGATGTCGCCACCACCACCACCGATCGCGCCAGGCCGGCGTCGCCGAGGTCATCCTGCAGAAACTCCTGCACCTCGCGGCCGCGTTCGCCGACCAGGCCGATCACCGTGATATCGGCATCGACATTGCGCGCCAGCATCGACAGCAGCACCGACTTGCCGACGCCGGAGCCGGCGAAGATGCCCATCCGCTGGCCGCGGCAGCAGGTCAGGAAGGTATTGAGCGAACGCACCCCGAGATCGAGCGGCGTGCCGACGCGCTTGCGCGAATGGGCCGGCGGCGGCGAGTTGCGGTAGGGCATCGGCGAGGGGCCCTGCGGCAGCGGCCCCTTGCCGTCGATCGGCTCACCCATCGCATTGATGACGCGGCCGAGCCAGGCCACCGACGGCCGCACCTGGCTGGCGGCATTGGCAATGACGGCGCGGCAGCCGCGCCGCACGCCTTCGAGGCCGGCGAACGGCATCACCACGGCATTGTTGCCGGAAAAACCGATCACCTCGGCGGGGATCAGGCGATTGCCGCCGGTCTCGATCACGATGCGGGCGCCGACCGACATGGCATGGATGGGACCGGCGATCTCGACCATCAGGCCGCGAACGCCGACCACCCGGCCATATATATTGACGCCGTCGATGTCGCCGATCTGTTCGGCGAGCGCCTTCATTGCGAAAACCTTAAGTTTCCACGCATTTTGGCCGCGCCCTTAACTTCGTGTTTACCCGCATCGTTAATCATTGCGTCACTGTCTTTGGTGACTGAGAGCGCTTGCCCATCAGAAGAAGGGTGAGTCGCAGGAGTCGGTTAGGCCCGTCTCTTAATGTGGAACTTGAACGGGAGTGGTTACGAAAATCTACTTGGCCACAATATCTTAGGGCGATTCGACAAAAATTGCACGGATAGAGCTTGCGGACCGGAATCAGATTTTGTTAACCATATGTCGTCAGGATCCGAATCAGTTGTTCAAAGGCGTTTTGAGTGCCGCAAGTGCGGCCGACCTGACGCCCGGAGCGGCGACTATAGGGGACTGGCATGCGCGTTTTGCTAATTGAAGATGATAGCGCCGTTGCGCAGTCGATCGAGCTGATGCTCAAATCCGAGAGCTTCAACGTCTATACGACGGACCTCGGGGAAGAAGGCGTCGATCTCGGCAAACTATACGACTACGACATCATCCTTCTCGACCTCAACCTGCCCGACATGTCCGGTTACGACGTGCTCAAGCAGCTTCGGGTGTCGAAGATCAAAACCCCCATTCTGATCCTCTCCGGCCTCGCCGGCATCGAGGACAAGGTCAAGGGTCTCGGCGTCGGCGCCGACGACTACATGACCAAGCCCTTCCACAAGGACGAACTGGTCGCCCGCATTCATGCGATAGTGCGCCGTTCCAAGGGCCACGCCCAGTCGGTGATCCAGACCGGCGATCTCGTGGTCAATCTCGACACCAAGACGGTGGAAGTCGGCGGCCAGCGCGTGCATCTGACCGGCAAGGAATACCAGATGCTGGAGCTGCTCTCGCTCCGCAAGGGCACCACCCTCACCAAGGAAATGTTCCTCAACCATCTCTACGGCGGCATGGACGAGCCGGAACTGAAGATCATCGACGTCTTCATCTGCAAGCTGCGCAAGAAGCTCGCCAACGCCTCCGAAGGCCGCAACTTCATCGAGACCGTCTGGGGCCGCGGCTACGTGCTGCGCGAGCCGCACGAGGTCGAAGAGCGCATCCCCGCCTGATCAGAGAGTTCTACCGAGAGCCCGCCGGGCTTTCTCCTCCCAGACTGGACCCCGCCGCGAATGGCGGGGTTTTTGTTTGTGGGGGGCGGCAATCCGTCCAGTCCTCATCCTGAAGGAGCTTGCGAAGCAAGCGTCTCGAAGGATAGCAACAACGAAGGTGCTCGCGGCCCATCCTTCGAGACGCGCGCAAGGACGCGCTCCTCAGGATGAGGCCCAGCACGCGGTGGCGACCGTCGCGCAGCCCCTACAACGTCTTCAGATACTCGATCAGGTCGTAGCGCTCGTCATCGCTCAACGTGCGACCGATCACGCCGTTCTTGTAGGTCTTCATGTCCTGTCCCTTGTCAGCCTCCAGCGAATGCCCCATCACGCTGTTGCCGTTGATGGCGCGGCCGTCGCTGTCTGCCTCCTGGAACATCGTCTCGCCGGTCTTGCAGGAACTGTCGCCGCCGGTGGCGACCCGGAAGCCGACATCCTTCGGATCGAAGTCCCGCGCGCCGAGGCAGAACTGCTTCGGGCGCTCGGCCGCGGGCTTCAGCATCCAGTACAGCGAAGGCACCGAGCCGTTGTGAATGTAGGGCGCCGTCGCCCAGACGCCGTTCAGCGGTCGCGCGCGATAGATCGGCTTCTCCGGCGTCGCATCGGGATTGGGACAGTTACTGCGGTCGCCCCAGAGCTCGCTGATCGCGGGCTCCTTGAGGTTGTTGTCCTTGATCCATTTCTGGGCGACCTTGTCGACCACGATCATCAACGCGATCGAGAACGGCATGTTGGTCGAGGAGTAGGTCGCCAGGTTCTTGCACTTCCAGCGCTCGCCGAGATCGCGCGCCGGCTGCAGGTCGAGGAACCCCGGAATTTGAACCTGTCGGGTCTGCAGCACGTTGGCCTGCGCGGGGTCCGTTCCCATATGCGCGACCTGCTTCTGGACTTCATTCAAAACCCAGCCGCCTTTCGGATCCTGTGTCCAGCGCTTGTCGGACCAGAAACTCTTGTCCGGGAACTGGGCGTCGAACTCCGGATCCTTCACCGGTCCGAGATGACACTCGGCGCATATCTCGGCATAAAGCGCCCGGCCCTTGGTGACGCGTTCAGTCTTGATCTTCCATGCGTCATCGTTGGGAAACAAATGCGACGGCCATTTCGGCGATGTCAGCCCGCTGAAATCCTTCGGATTTCGGCCGAATGGATCCGGGCCGCGCAACATCGCTTCGATGCGCACGAGGTTTTCCAGGGCAACGGACGAGCTGAAGAGCTTTTCCGGCGGATAGTCCGGCGACAGATTGACCAGCGCGAAAACGCCCAGCGCCTCGCCGGCGTTGCGGATCAGGGGCTGTTCGATCGAAGCGTCATACTGCGCCCACCAGAACCATGGCACGGTCCAGACCGGCGGGTAGCTGACGGGGGCATCGTTGGCGTGCCAGTTTTTTTCGAACCCGGAAAGGCCGTTGGCCACGAGATCGGTATAGAAAACCTGATTGCCGATCCGGTTCAAAGCGTCGAGCCGGCCGTATCCCTCGGCGGTGTCTTTCAGACCCGTCGCCTTCTCGCTCTTCTGGGCAATGTCGATCTGGCCCTTCAGGAAATCGCCGACGCGCTTGAGACCCTGCTTGAGGTTGTTGCGCTCTTCCTTCCTGGACTCGCGACCGAGCACGCGGTCGGCGAAGCGGTCGAACCGGCCCGGCACGTACAAGGTGTACAAGACGGACAGGCCGGTCGCACTTTCGAGCTTGCGCAGCTCCAGCATGGCCGCGCCGCCGTCGAAGCGCAGGCTGACGTCCTTGTAGCGGATGCTGCCGGTGTGACAGGCCGCGCAGGTCAGCCCGATCCTGTCGGGGGAGGGCTGACCTGTGCCGGGATTGACGACGGGGGTCATGCGCGAGAACCCGACCGGCAGGCCGTCGAAATTGTCGGCCGGCGTCGGCCGCAGGCCGGCCACGGTCTCCGGCGCCGGCATGGTCCTGGCACCGGTGTTCACATAACCGAAGCGGCGAAGGGTCTCGGCGTCGGCTCGAACCGTCTTCGGACTCGGAATGAACCCGAACCGCTCGAGATAGCGCGGATCCGCCAGCATTCCGGGGCGGGTGAACAAATGAAGGCCCGACTGTTCCAGCGCCATGAACCAGGCGTAGGGCACCGGAAATGTCGCAGTGCCCTGGCTCGCATGGTGAAACCAGTGGCGGTCCTCGGTCGACCAGTTCTGGTCGAGCCAGTGCGCGGATTTCACCGGCGCGAGTTTCGGCAGCGATGGTGGCAGCAGTTGCGCCAGCGGCGGAATCAGCTTGCCGACCTGATTGGGAAATTCGGCGATCGCCACGATCGCCGCGCCCAGCAACAGGGCGATGCCGAAAACGGCCCTGGCAAGCTTGCCGAACACGACTGCCGCTCTTGAAGGCTTGCGCTGCGCCGCCAGCCGCGCGTTGATGCGGTCGGGCAGACGCCGGTCGACGAACAGCGTCCTGACCTCGGCCACGCTGAGGTAGCGCTTGTCGCCCTCGCCCTTGCCCATGATATCCAGCAGGACCGGCCATTCGCCGTTCATCAGCAGCCGGTCGTACCAGCGCCTGTTACCCCTGGCGCGCTCGAAATTCGCGTCCATGTAGGTCTTGATCTGGCTGCCTGTCAGCCCGCGCTCGGTTCCGCCGCACGGATCCGGCCAGTCGCTGCCGAAATCGCCGAGGCGCGCGATTTCGCTCTCATGCACTTCGGCGGTGGCGTCCAGGATGCGCGAGCCGACGCCATGCTTGTCCAGCGGGCCGTTGCGCAGCGCGTCGAGCTGTGCGCCGGACCACCAGCTTTTCAGCAGGCGCACGGGATTGAGGCCGTTGGCGATCAGGGCGACCGGGTAGGTCTTCAGGCCGACCAGTTTTTTCTGCAGGCCGGTCTTGCCGCTGGCGGCCTCGACGGTCTTGCAGATCCTGGGAATCGGCACGACGTCGCCACCTACGAACCCCTCCGACACCACCGCGCGCAGAAAGGGACACGGGTTATTGGGCGAAACCGCGGGACCGGGCGCCGGCGCGCCGCTCGCAACTTTATCAATGCTGTCGTCCGCCATGGGGCTCAATCCTGGAATAACCGAAATCTGAAAAGTACCGACCGTTAAAATATCAAACTGACTCGCCGCATTTTGAAAAGGCGAATTTATCGGCGGAGCGCTACCTTAGGCTGCAGGGGAGTTTTGGCGGAATTCGAACCTCTGTCAACTGGAGACAACTGCAGACCTGGGCAAGCGGCTGCCGGCAGCGGGCATCGGGCGGCTTTTCGGAACGTCCCAGCCAGATCGCGGCAATCGAACCCATGCGCGCCGCGCCGAACGCGGGTCCGGGCCTGCAGCGCCAAAACCGGCCTTACGAATTCGTCGTGATCTTTGAGCCGGACCCGACGAGAGTCAGGTTGCGCAAGGGAACGCCGGCCTTCAGAAGCCCGTCGCGATAATGGGCGGTGTCGGCCAGAATCTTCCAGCGGAAATTCCTCAAATGCCGCTCGACATTCAGGCCGGGAAAGCTGGTCAGCAGGACTTCGACCGCCTTGGCCGCTTCTTCGGTCCGGCCCAGTTGGGCAAGCGCCGCCGCGCGCACGCAGAGCACCTGGAGGTGATTGGGATTCAGGTACAGGGCTTCGCGCGCCCAGGACAGCGACGCATCATACTGCCGGAGCAAGTAGTGGCTGAACGCATTGAACACCGGCCATTGGTATCGGGGGTCGCTGTTGCCCTGCTGCACCGCCGCTGAGAACAGTTCGATGGCCTGGCGGTGTTCGCCGATCATCATATGACAAATTCCAAGCACGCCACGCGCGCCCATGTCGTAGGCGTTTAATCCAACCGCCTTTCGTGCGGCATCCATCGCCGCGTCGTGATTGCCTTCCATCGCATTCAAATAGGACAGGATTGAAAATGCGAATGACGAACGGGGATCAAGCCGGACACTGCTTTCCGCGAGATCCAGCGCCTCCCGCCACAATTCGCTGGTACTCCTGATCCATCCGAAGTGCACACCCTGCGTCAGGATGGTGGCGAGATAGGCGCGCGCGATCGACAGGGCCGGATCCAGCGCGATGGCCTCCCGGAACAAATCGATCGAGGCTTCGTAGTCCGCCTTGGTCGGCTTGTAATAGTGCGAAAGCCCGCGCAGGAACCGGTCCCACGCCGTCAGATCCGTCGACGACCGCGCCGGCGCGGAAGCTTCGGCGCGATAGATCTCGGTCGCCAATGCCGCGCACAAATGGGTGGTGATTTCATCCTGCATCGCGAACAGGTCGCCGATGTCCCTATCGTACCGGCCTGCCCATAATTGCTCGCCGTTCTCGGGAGCTATCAGCTCGGCGGTGACGCGAATCTTGGTTCCGGCACGTCGCACCGATCCCTGGATCAGATAGGTGGCGTCGATTTCGCGTGCGATCAGACGTGTACTCACGTTCTTGCCCTTGAACGCGAAGGTCGAGTTCCGGCTCAGCACCCGAAAGAAGGATTGCAGCGACAGCGCGTGGATCAGGTCTTCGGTCAGTCCGTCGGAAAAATACTCGTCGGCGCTGTCGCTCAGGTTGGCAAACGGCAGCACGCCCACGATCGCGGTCCGGCCCTGGGCCGGCAGGTTTGATGCGCTCCTGGCCTCCGGACCGGAGCTGTCGGATCTGGCGGGTTCCCAGCTCCAGACATGAACCGGCTCGGCGATGTTCTTGAAGCGGTGTATGCCGGCGTCGACCAGCGTAGTGCTGAGGTGCTTGCTGGCCTCATGGTAGGCCTTGGCGGAGACGGCGACGCCGCCGGGGGCGGCGATCGCCTCGAGGCGGACGGCGATGTTCACACCGTCCCCGAACACCTCGTCCTCGTCGGCCATCACATCGCCCATGTGGACGCCGAGACGGAACTGCATGACCCGATCGGCCGGCAGCTGCTCGTTCCGTTCCGCCATCAGCGCCTGCATCCCGATTGCCGACTCGATCGCTCCGACGACGCTCGGAAATTCCAGCAGGAAACCATCGCCGGTGTTCTTCACCAGCCGGCCGCCGTGATTGAGAATCACCGGATAGACCGCGCTTCGGTGCGCCTTGAACGCGGCGTGAGTACCTGCCTCATCAGCGCCCATCATCCGCGAGTAACCCGCGACATCAGCGCAGACGATTGCAGACAGGCGTCTTTCCATCTCCCCGGCTCCCAAGCTGGAAGATACCACGGTACGCGGTCGGCTGACCCGTATCCAATGGATTTAGAACCCCCGCGCCCCGCGGAAACCATATCCAGACGTCATGACAATGCCAAGGCTGCTGTCGTGTGGAGAATGGGAGCATGCCTGCAAAGCAATGCTCCAGAATGGAGCACAGGCGACGATGCAACATCCGCGTCGCGCACCGTACATAGCGGCCGGGCGCCGCCAGCACCGACCAACCGCATCATCAGCTCCGCAAGCCGGGAGCTTCCTGGCCGGTGCGCGCCACATACTCGGTGTAGCCGCCGCCGTACTGGTGAATGCCCTCCGGCGTCAGTTCCAGCACCCGGTTCGACAAGGCGGCCAGGAAGTGACGGTCATGTGAAACGAACAGCATGGTGCCCTCGAATTCGGACAACGCGTTGATCAGCATCTCCTTGGTCGCCATGTCCAGATGGTTGGTGGGCTCGTCCAGCACCAGGAAGTTCGGCGGGTCGAACAGCATCTGCGCCATCACCAGCCGCGCCTTCTCGCCGCCCGACAACACCCGGCATTTCTTCTCGACGTCGTCGCCGGAGAAGCCGAAGCAGCCGGCCAGCGCGCGCAAGGAGCCCTGGCCTGCCTGCGGAAACGAATCTTCCAGCCACTCGAACACCGTGCGCTCACCGTCCAGCAGGTCCATGGCGTGCTGGGCGAAGTAGCCCATCTTGACGCTGCCGCCGACCGCGACCGTGCCGTCATCGGGCTCCGTGGAACCCGCCACCAGCTTGAGCAGCGTCGACTTGCCGGCGCCGTTGATCCCCATCACGCACCAGCGCTCCCGGCGGCGCACCTGGAAATCCAGCCCGTCGTAGATGTTGCGGCTGCCATAGCCCTTCTGGACCTTCTTCAGGCTGACCACGTCTTCGCCCGAACGCGGCGCCGGCAGGAAATCGAACTGTACCGTCTGGCGGCGCCGCGGCGGCTCCACCCGCTCGATCTTCTCCAGCTTCTTGACCCGGCTCTGCACCTGCGCCGCGTGCGAGGCGCGCGCCTTGAAGCGCTCGATGAAATTGATTTCCTTGGCGAGCATCGCCTGCTGGCGCTCGAACTGGGCCTGCTGCTGCTTCTCAGCTAGCGCGCGCTGCTGTTCGTAGAATTCATAGTCGCCCGAATAGCTGGTCAACGACCCACCGTCGATCTCGACGATCTTGTTGACGATGCGGTTCATGAATTCGCGGTCATGCGAGGTCATCAGCAAGAGGCCTTCGTAACCTCGCAAGAAATTCTCCAGCCAGATCAGGCTCTCGAGGTCCAGATGGTTGCTCGGCTCGTCCAGCAGCATGGCGTCGGGACGCATCAGAAGAATACGCGCCAGCGCCACCCGCATCTTCCAGCCGCCCGACAGCGCGCCGACGTCGCCGTCCATCATTTCCTGGCTGAAGCTTAAGCCTGCGAGCACTTCGCGCGCCCGGCCCTCCAGCGCATAGCCGTCCAGTTCCTCGAAGCGGCCCTGCACCTCGCCGTAGCGCTCGATGATCTCTTCCATATCGTCGGCGCGGTCGGGATCGCCCATCGCGGTCTCGAGCTCCTTCAGCTCGGCCGCGACGCTGCTGACGGGGCCGGCGCCGTCCATCACCTCGGCCACGGCGCTGCGGCCGGACATTTCGCCGACGTCCTGGCTGAAATAACCGATGGTGACGCCGCGATCGACCGCGACCTGGCCCTCGTCGGGCTGCTCCTGGCCGGTGATCATCCGGAACAGCGTGGTCTTGCCGGACCCGTTGGGACCGACCAGGCCGACCTTCTCGCCCCTCTGGAGCGCCGCGGAGGCCTCAATGAACAGGATCTGGTGGCCATTCTGCTTGGAAATGTTGTCGAGACGGATCATTTTTGCCTGGGGGAAAGGGAAATTGTTGCGCTGCTCTTAGGGCATGGGAGGCGGCCAAGGAAGGGTGTTTTGGGCGGGCCAGCTGCCCGTTCTCCGGGCCGCGAAACGGGGGCTCAGCGCTGCCGGTCCGGATCCGTCCAAATCCGGGGATTTTGCTTGGGGATTGAACGGCGGCCCCGCGTGCGGCGACCAAACAACCGTGTAACCCTGCGATCGGACGAACAAGGGCGCCCTGGATGATTCTGCAATCGCTCGCCGGTTTGCCGGCGTTTCTGGTGTATTTCTGCACGGGCCTGGTCGCCGTGGTTACCTTCCTCTTCGTCTATACCCGCGTCACCCATCACGATGAATTTCAGCTGATCCGCGACAACGTGCCGTCGGCTGCGATCGCGCTGGGGCTCAGCCTGCTCGGCTTCGTGCTGCCGGTGGTCAGCGCCATCGCGCACTCCGCCAATGTGGTGGATTGCCTGATCTGGAGCGCGATCGCGCTGATCGTTCAGATCTCGGTCTATTTCATCGTCAGGATTCCGGTGCCGAACCTGTCGGGGCGGATCGCCGGCGGCGAACTCGCGCCCGCGATCTGGCTCGGGCTGGCCTCGCTCGCCGCCGGCGCGCTCAACGCCGCGTCGATGATTTACTGAGATGGCCGAGAAACCAACCAGCGAATTCGGGACGCGCAAGCCGGCGGCGATCCGGCCGGCGCAGCCGGTCAAGCGCGGCCAGGTGGCGCTGCTGCTGATGGGCACGCTGGCGGTCGGCGGCGGCGCCTATGCGCTGATGCCAAGCGAGAACTGCGACCCGAACCGGCAGGAAATGGCAGCGCCGTCGGGTCTGCAGGCCAGCAGCGAATGCCGGTCGCGCGGATCTTCGTCCAGCAGCAGTCGCGGCTCCTCGGGCGGGTCGTCGTCGCGCAGCAGTTTCTTCAGTGGAGACTCCTCGTCGAGCCATGCATCCTCGGGCTCGTCGTCATCGGATTCAGCTACCGGCCATGTCACGCGCGGCGGCTTCGGCGGCGTCGCGCACGCGTTCACTTCGCATTTCTCCGGCGGCAGCTGATCGCGAACGATATTTCGCGCCGCACGATGCCGTGAGACGATCCGACTGCACCGGTCGGTGCGGCGTGCCGACGCCGATTGAGGCACATCAAATTCAAATCATGCCAGCGATGTATGTTTGGCGTCGGGGTTGGCTTGAGGAGAACGGGCATGCGACGCGCGACACTCGCTTTGACGCTGTCAGTATTCACGCTGTTGCCATCTGCCGTCCCGGCAATAGCCGCACCCTGCCCGTTCCCGATGGTCCGGGAATGCCTGCCGCCGCCGAAGGGCCGCCCGCAAGCGGTCCCGATGCCCTGCCGCTGTGTGCATCCGCCCGGCAGTCCGACGTGGGGCGGCAAGGCGGAAATTCACAAGAAGAACGTGCCGACGGTGAAGCCCAACAAGCAACCTGGGCCGTACAACTGAGCGCGCGACGCGCGAATTTAGTTCAATTTCTTACTGCCCGTCACCGGCCTCGGCGGCTCCGGCTGCGGGTTCAACCAGGTTCCGCCCTTGTCGACCTTGGCGGGGCCCATTGGCGGCTCGGGCTGCGGATTGAGCGAGGTCTTTCCCGATCCCTGCACCTTCGTCTTTTTCACATTCTTCGACTTGGTCGTCACCACCGTTTCGGCCAGCCTGACTGGTTGCGTCGCGAACCGGGCCGAGTTGCCGGCCGATTCTATCGAGGTGCTCGCGCTGGCGACATCCACTGTCGCAGCGAGAACAAGACCTGCCATCGCAAAAGCCGATCGCCTGGCGATAGTCGCCAGTGTCATTTCTTTTCGCATCGTGAACCCTCCTGACAGAACTGACATCATCGATCCAGCTGCCGCCGGATGGGCGGCGGGACTGGACGAGGCCGAACAACGGGCTTCGGCGTAAAGCGCTTCGGCGGGCCGAACCGCTTCGGCGGCGGCGGACGAACCACGATCCGCGGCGGCGGCGGCGGGACAACCTCCCGGCCACCTCGTTTGCCGCGCGGAAGGATGACCGGTGCCGGGACAATGGTGGTGCCCGGCACGAATGTCGCGCCGCCCGCCGGCACGCATTTGCGCTTGTCGGCGTCGGGTTTCTGTCCGGACGGACAGCATTGCCCGCCGGCGGTCGCCTGGGCCGCGAGACAGCACGAGCCGCTCGGCAGTTTCACGTAGCCGGTGAAGCAGGCGTCAGGTCCTTTGATCGGCGCGGCGTTGGTGACGCATTTGCCGTCGACCAGGAATTGCCCCGGCGGACAGCTGCAGACCGGCGCGGCCGAACCAAGCGTCGGGATGTGCGGCGGACAGCATTCGCCGGTCACGGGGTTGGTGGCCATCCCGGGGGGACAACCCGTGAGCTCTTGACCGCAGCTGCCATCCGGTTGCGGCGTGCTGCCGGCCGGGCAGCACTGGCCCGTCACGGACAACTGACCCGGCGGCGGACAGGGGGTTAGTTTCCCGTCGTGCTTGCAACTGCCGTCGGGCTGCGGCGTCGTGCCGGCCGGGCAGCAGGTGCCGTTCGATGACAACTGCTCCGGCGGACATGGCTTCTTCATCGGGAAGCAACTGCCGTCGGGCTGCGGCTTGGTCCCAGGTTCGCAGCAAGTTCCTTTCGACGACAACTGTTCGGGCGGACAGCTCGGCAGCTGCGGCTTGCCGCATTTGCCGTCGGGTCCCGGCAGCGTGCCATCAGGGCAGCACTGGTTGGCGTAGAAAGCCGCCGATCCGGATGGGCACAGTTGCAGGCAACTTCCGTCGAGCCCGGGCTGGATCATATTCGGACCGGGCTGCGCACAAGCTTTCCCTGCAGCCGTCGGCTTGCAGCCGTGCGGGCTGGATAGATCAGACTCGTATCCGGCCGGACAGACCGGCATCTTGAAGGGCGGGCAATGATAGCCGTTGGCGTCGTGTACCGGCTTGGTGCCATCCAGGCAGGTCAACTTCGTCAGGTCGTTAGGATCGAATGAGTTCGGTTCAAAGCCTGACCAGCAGGCCTCCACATGGCCGGGATCAGTAGAGCCGTCCGGGCAGGGCGACTGGCACTGCCCATTCGGGCCGGGAAAGAATCCCATCGGGCAGCACTGGAATCCGGGCTGCTGCGTCGTACCGGGCGGACAGGCGCACTGATTGCCGGAACCTGGCGGGCAATCGAGCATCGGCGGCTTCTTGCCGTGCAGACGATACCAATAGAAGCCGGGCATCAGTTCGACGCGCGGCCGGTACCAACCCGGCAGGTTGAAGCCGGCCTGACCGCAGACGCGCAGAATGGCGATGTCGCCGATGCGACCGCGCGCTGCGGGATCCCCGAACTGATCGTCGTAATCGGCAAAGTAGCTTTGCAGCGGCGGCGTGTTGGCCGGCACGACCGCGGTAATTTCATTTCCCTGCAGGCCGTTCACCTCCGCCGGTCCGCCGGGGGCGAGCAGCGCGGCGAGCGCCGGATCGATCGCGTTGCGCAATTGTTCGCCGGTTGACCACAGGAACTGGCCGCAGGCGGCGCGGTCGATTCGACCCAATTCATCGTAGCCAAACCCGACGGCAACGCCGCCGTTGCCGTTGCGCATCTGCCGCGCGAAACCGATCGCATATTCATCCGATTGCGCCTGCCATTGCGGCCCGGCTGTGCCTGATGGCACCGGCAGATAGCGCAGCACGCGGCCGGTCGCCTCCACGGTCAGCGCCATGAAGTCTGCAGCGCCGCTGGGAGCCGCGCGCTCGGCGAGCAACATGCGGCCCTGATCGTCGAAGGTGATCCTGGAAATTTCGCTCGGCCCCGGCCCGGGTGCGACGCTGAGTTCGAGGCGCGGATCGGCGCCGAACTGCGGCGCGATCGCCACCGACCAGATCTGCAGATCCCTGGCGACGGCATAATAGAGACGCCCGTTGCGAACGCCGAGACCGAAGATCAATCGCGGCGCGGCGGCATGACCCCAGGTGCCGGGATCGCCGGTGCGGAATTTCGGGCTCGAGATGTCGAGACGGCCGGCGGGATCATAGGGAACAGGCTGCAGGCCCGCCGCACCGCGTCCCTGGACACCGTGATCGTAACGGCCGCGTTCCTTTCCGGCGGAATCGAAAGCGTGGATCATTCCGGTCGCGCGGTCGGCGACGAACAACATGTTTGAAGCGGAATCAAAAGCGAGACCGCCGAGCGCGGGACCGGGATTGGAAGCGCCGTCGAGCGCGACATTGGCGAACAGGCTGACCGCGCCGGTTGTGCCGTCAATCCGCCAGATCGAACCGGGACCACCGCCGAGCTGTGACGGTCCGAATAGTCCTGCCATGAAGGCAGCGTTCGGCGCGCCTTGTTTGACGCGAACGGGTTGGCCGCCGCCAGCGGGGACGACGATCGGCAACCCATAGACCGAGGTCGCGGCGACAAACACGTTCGGCTGGGGCGCGCTATCGAGGGCAACGCCGAACACCTGGCCGACCTGACCGGCGGTCGCGGTGAAAGGCTTCGGCGCCGTCAGCAATTGCCCCTGCGGCGGCGCGCCCGGCGCCTGCAGATCCAGGACGCGCATGGCCGGCCCTTGCAGATCGATGAAAGTCCTGTCGGCGGGGTCGACACCCGGCGCGATCGTGACCGGCGGTTGCGCGCCGGAGAAGCCCGTCACCACCGCATTGCCGTTGGCGACGATGCCGGCCGGCGGCGATGCCTGCGCAAGAGCCGCACCACGATAATCGCCACAACACAGCACCGCGAAGACAGCTGCGATTGCCGCAGACGCAATCTGGCGTTTGATCGAGTGATTGCGTTGCCGCACTGCCGAGGAGAAGATCGCATTCACGCGCATCGATAAATCCTCCGGAAGGCAACTGAATTTAATTTTGATCCTGGTGCGGGAGAATTGAATTGATCAGGATCAACCAGCGCAACGATACAAATTGCGTCAAAAGCGCGACGCTTTGATGTTCGATGACGGCCGGCAGCGGCACAACAAGTCCGCACCACATCCGCAAAGCGCTCAAGCGGTTCACGAATCGTCGGCGCCGGCGAAATCTGGCGGCGCCGCATTGCCGCCCGGAAACGATCTGAGGCCGAGGCAATCGGCCATTGCCGGGTTGACGGGCATCGAGGCGAAGGCGTTCGCCCGACAACGATCCGATCGCAGCAAGATCCTGTGAAAGAGCCGGCTTTCGCTTGCCTCTTTGGCTTCAGATGATGGAGACTGACGGCAATTCACGAACAGCTCAGGTCCGCCACATGAAACATCCGCGCCGTGTGATCCTGACCATGATGGGTCCTGCCGCCGTCGGCGCGGTTTAGCGTCCATGCAACGCATCACCTGCCCCGAGCGTGACGACTGGCGGGTGACCGCCGAGCAGGCCGGGTTCACGTTTCACACCATCGACGGCGAGCGTTACTGGGACGAACGGGCTTATTATGCTTTCACGCTCGACGAGATCGAGCGTGAGATAGAAGGCCCCACCGGCGAAATCGACGCCATGTGCCTGGAACTGGTCAGGCGCGCGGTCGACGATGAACGCACGCTGCGCCGGCTGAAAATACCGGAGGCGTTCTGGCCGCTGATCTCGACAAGCTGGCACAATGACGAGGGCAGCCTCTATGGCCGGCTCGACCTCGCCTTCGACGGACGAGGACCCGCAAAGCTACTGGAATATAACGCGGATACGCCAACCTCGATCTTCGAGACCGCGGTGTTTCAATGGACCTGGCTGGAACAGGCGATCGAGCGGCGCATCACGCCCGTGCGTGCCGACCAGTTCAATTCAATCCACGAGCGCCTGATCGAAGCCTGGAAGGCGCTTGGCAAGGGACGCCCTTTGCACCTCACCGGCCTGGTCGAAAATGCCGAGGATGCCGGCACGTTGGCCTATCTCCAGGACACCGCCGCGCAGGCCGGCCTTGCCACCGCCCTGATCGATATCGCCGACATCGGATGGCGCGACGACGGCAACTTCGTCGATCTCGACAATCGCGCGATAGCGCTCGCCTTCAAGCTCTATCCCTGGGAATGGATGTTTGACGATGCGTTTGGCGCGCGGCTCGCCGGCACAGCAACGCGCTGGATCGAGCCGCCGTGGAAAGCCATCCTGTCCAACAAGGGCATTCTTCCCCTGCTGTGGGAGATGTTTCCGCATCACCCGAACTTGCTGCCGGCCTATTTCGAGGACGATCCGGCCGCAGCTTCGCTCGGCGCTTCATTCGTGCGCAAGCCGCTGTATTCCCGCGAGGGGGCCAATGTCGCGCTGATCAGTGGCGGCGTGACGCTGGCGCAGCAGCAAGGGCCATATGGCGCCGAGGGTTTTGTCCGGCAGGCATTCGCGTCACTGCCGAATTTCTCGGATCAGTATCCGGTGCTCGGCAGCTGGCTGGTCGACCATACTTCGTGCGGACTGTCGATCCGCGAGGACGAGAATCCGATCACCGGCAACGGCTCACGCTTCCTGCCGCACGCGATCATTTAAGAAGCGCTGCACTCTTCTCCCCTCCCCCCGCGAAGCGGTGGGAGGGGGTCGGGGGTGGGAGGTGCTTCCGCAAATTCGCTGCCAGCGGGCTACGCCGATAGACCCCCCACCTCCGACCCCTCCCCGCCACGCGCAAGGGCGCGTGGAGGGAGGGGAGAAGAGCATCGCCAACCGATTCGTCTTGAAGGATGAAGCATTGGAAATGGAAAACGCTTTGAAGCTCCGTTCAGCGCGTCGACGCAACTGCCCGGAGCGGCATCGCGGAACCAGCGCCGGCGCGCGGCACGCGGGCCGTGTTCGGAAGGTAAAGCCCGCGCCGTTCCGGATAGGGCTTGAACGCGTCGGACAGTCCGACCACGGATTCGGCCGCCCCCAGCGCCAGCACGCCATCGGATTCGAGTAGTCTCGACAGCCGTTCGAAGATGCCGACCTTGGTGCCCTGGTCGAAATAGATCAGGACGTTGCGGCAGAAGATCAGGTCGAACGTTCCGAGATGGGAGAAGTCCTGCAGCAGATTGAGCTGCCGGTGCTGCACCATGCCGCGGATATCGGCATCGAGTTGCCACAGCTCGCCGGTTTGCTTGAAGTGCTTGACCAGCATCTGAATCGGCAGGCCGCGCTGCACCTCGAACTGGCTGTAGATCCCCGCCTTGGACTTCTCCAGCACGTCCTGTGACAGGTCGGTGGCAACGATCTCGACGCGCCATCCCGCCAGTGCGGGGAAGTCCTTCACGCACATCGCGATCGAATACGGTTCCTGTCCGGTCGAGGACGCCGCGCACCAGATCCGCAAGGCGCGGCGGCTGGCGCGAGCCTGCACCAGCGCCGGCAATACCGCCTCATTCAGATGATCGAACGGAATCTTGTCACGGAAAAAGAACGTCTCGTTGGTGGTCATCGCCTCGACCACCTCGGATGTCAGCGGCTCGGTCCCGGCCTTCAGCTTCTGCACCAGTTCGCCGATGCCGGATAGCCCGACCCTTCGCGCCAGCGGGATCAATCTGCTCTCGACCAGGTATTGCTTGTCGGAAGACAAATCGAGGCCGGATCGCTCTTTCAGTATCTTGCGCAGGAACTCGTAATCCGAGGGCGTCACGAGCGATCTCCCGAAAACACCCGAACCAGTTTCGGCGCGATCTGATTGAGCGGCAGGATGGCCGAGCAGATCCCCGCATTGGCGGCGGCGCCCGGCATTCCCCACACCACGCTGGTCGCTTCGTCCTGGGCGATCACGCTGCCGCCGGCGGCGACAATCTCCTTGCCGCCGCGCATGCCGTCCGAACCCATGCCGGTGAGCACGACGGCCAGAATGCCGCCCTGCCAGATATCGATCGCGGAGGAGAACAACGGATCGACGGCGGGCTTGCAGAAATTGACCGGCGGCCCATCGTCGAGGGCGATCGCGACATCCGTGCCGCGGCGCACGACCCGCATATGTCGACCGCCAGGAGCGAGATAGATCGTGCCGGCCTTGACGATTTCTCCATCGACGGCCTCGTGGGCCGGCCGGTGGCTTGCGCGCGCCAGATGCTCCGCCAGAATTGTCGTGAAGGTGGGTGGCATGTGCTGGGTAATCAGCACCGGAAAGCGGTCGATCACCGCGCCGATCTCGGCGACCAGCGTCATCAGCGCCTGCGGGCCGCCGGTGGATGAACCGATCAGGAGCGCGCGCGGCGCCTGGCTGCTGAACGGCCGGCGCGTCAGCGGCGGCTGCGCCACCGCGGCCTGCGGCGGCCGGGGCACCGGCTCACGCGATCGCTCCAGCGCCGGTGCCAGCGTCGGACTTGTCGGGGGATGGCCTGTCGCGGGCGAAGCTGGAGCAGTGCGGCGCACCTTGGCGCCGAGCGAGCGGATCTTCTGGATCAGGTCGTGGTGAAAGATGTCGGCGGCGGCAGCTTCCCGGGTGCTTTCCGGCTTCGGAATGTAGTCCGCCGCACCAAGCGACAGCGCCTTGAAGCTGATCTCCGCGTTGCGGCGGGTCAGCGTCGAAGCCATGATGATGATCAGGTTGCGTTTCTTCGCCAGCAACTGCGGCAGCGCGGAAATGCCGTCGAGCTCCGGCATTTCGATATCGAGCACGGCAACGTCGGGATTGACGCGCTCGATCTGGTTGACGGCGTCAAGACCGGTGCGCAGCGACGCCGCGACGACCATGTCCGGTTCGGCGGCGATCCAGCGCGAGATCAATCCCCTGATCACGACGGAATCGTCGACCACCATCACCCGCAGCGGCTCCTGGTGCGCCGAATTCGAAGTCGAGGAACTTGCCAACGCAATACTCATTCATCACCAGGTACAGCCGAACGCGGCACTAAAGAAACACTAACGCCGGGGGCCGTTCAGCCGCCGGATCGGTACGCGAAGGTCAGATCAGGCCGACTTCCTGGAACTTGGCCGTCACGATGTCCTTGTCGAACGGCTTCATGATGTATTCGTTGGCGCCGGCGTGAAGCGCGCGCGCGATGTGCGCGACGTCGTTTTCGGTGGTGCAGAACACCACCTTGGGCGCGTCGCCGCCGGGCATGCGGCGCAGATTGCCGAGGAACTCGTAGCCGTCCATGATCGGCATGTTCCAGTCGAGCAGGATGGCGTCGGGCAGGCTGCGCTTGCAGGCCTCGAGCGCCTTCTCGCCGTCCTCGGCTTCGATGATCTGGAAGTCCAGGCCTTCCAGGATACGCCTTGCGACTTTTCGAATGACGCTGGAGTCATCGACAACGAGACATGTCCGCATGTTAGCCTCTGCTTCTTCCCAATCCCCGAAGGGACGTTTCCAATGCCGCTTTAGGTTTGCCGGCTTATGCCGCCAGCATGTCAGGCACGATTTCGAGCACGCGGTCGACGTCGAGCACGACCATGAGCTGGCCGTCGAGGCGGTGCACGCCGCCGGCGAGCTTGGCCATGCGGGGGTCGAGGTTGACGGGATTTTCCTCGCGGCCGTCGTCGGCGAGCTTGAGC
>NZ_JAURXB010000200.1 GCF_030654605.1 Bradyrhizobium sp. | reverse complement strand
AGGCCTTTGCCGGTCCGCACCGCGACCGGCAAGTCGGCGTCGCCAAGCAACTGTTCTCCGCGATGGGAATCGCGCGCGAGGATGCGGAGCGGCGTCAAGATTGGGTGCTGCGCGGGTTTAGGCAATTCGATGCGCCGGTCTGCGTGATCGTGACGTATGACCGCGTGCTGGATGGCAGCGACGATACGCCGTTCGATTGCGGCGCCGTGGCGACCGCGCTGGTGAATGCCGCCTGGTCGCGCGGGCTGGGCGCCGTGATCAACAGCCAGGGCATCATGCAATCGCCCGTGGTGCGCGAGCACGCCGGCATCGCCGACGACCAGATCATCATGAAAAGCATCGCGCTGGGCTGGCCGGATGACAATTTCCCGGCCAATGCGGTGGTGTCGGAGCGGCGATCGGTCGAGGAAGCCACGGTGTTCGTCGGTTTCGGGAATTAGGTGCACCCATGTTCGCACGGCGATGGGTTTCGCGAAAAGCCTGACCCATCCTGTACGAACTGCGCCGCTAACGTCGGTACTTCTTCATGATGCTTGCGATATCTTGAGGGGATTCGATCCACTCTTCGCTAAAACCACATGCGGTGCAAAGATGGCGCGTCACCTTGACGGCGCTGAACACTGTCGCCCCGACGATGATGTTATTTCCAGCCCCGAAGCCTCGAACGTCACCTGGGATTCGAACGATGTCAGTGGACTGACACTTCGGACAGGTTTTGGATTTCTGCATGTTGATCCTCACGCGCGCGGGGCGCGCCACTGTATCAAGGTGCCGCCTTCAAGAAGCATAGAAGCAGCTCCCGGCCATAGTGTGTGACGTCAATCACGTCCGCAAGATCATGGGCGGTCCAGGGTAGGCGGCGGTTTAACCGAAGGAGATTGACATGAAAAAGGTCGCAATACTGTTCTCCGCTGTAATTGTCCTGCTCGCGATCGTTCCGGCGGCCAATGCCGCTGCCGCGAATCCAAGCAAGTCGATGTTGGAGAAAAGGGCAGCGTGCTTCCCTCCGATTGGAACACGTGCAGGCGCGAAGGCACGTATCGTCCTTCCAATGAGGTCCAATAGCCGTTCGTAACGCCTCTGGAATACTGGATCACCCGCCTTCGCGGGTGATGACGGCTTGGGGTGCCTGCCGCCGGGCGGAATTTGCGCAGCGTAACCCGGCGATGCACGACGGTTATGAACGGCGGATTACGCTTCGCTAATCCGCCCTGCGGCGCTAATCTCTCACCCTGAACAAAAAAATATCAGGGCAGGAAAATGAAAAAACTGACACGGCGAACGTTCGTGACGGGTTCGGCGGCGGTGCTGTGCGCCCCCTCCGTGAAGACCGCGGCGCAACCGGCGTGGCCCGCGCGCCCGATTCGGATCATCGTGCCGTATCCGGCGGGCGGCCAGACCGACGGCATCGCGCGGGCATTCGGCGACTATCTGCAACGGCAAATTGGAAAGACGGTCATCGTCGAGAACAAGGCCGGCGCAGGCGGCGTGATCGGCGTGACGGAGGCCAAACGCGCGGATCCCGACGGCACCACCATCCTGTGCACGATTTCCTCGTCGCTGATCCAGAACCGTCTGACGGTGAAGGACCTGCCCTACGATCCCGAGAAGGATTTTGTCTATCTGACGATGGTCAGCGGCGCCGGCGGCCCGGTGGTGGCGGCGAAGAAGACCGGCGCCACCAATCTCCGGGAGTTCATCGAATATGGCAAAAAAGTCGGCAGCCTGAACTGGGGATCGTACGGCGTGGGTTCGACGCCGCACGTCCTGATCGCGACCATCGCGAAGCAGTACGGCATTCAATTCCAGGTCATCCAGTACCGCGGCGAGGCGCCGATGTGGAATGACATCGCGGGGCAGACGCTGGATGGCGCCGCGGGAAGCTATGCCGCGGCGGCCCCCATCATTCAGGCGGGAACCGGAAACCTGATCGGCGTGGTCGGCAGCCGCCTGCCGCCCTATCCGGATACGCCGACCATGACCGAACAGGGCGCCGTCGGCGACTTCTACGACCTGCGCGCCTTCACGGTTTTCGCGGTACCGACCGGCACGCCAGGGAATATCGTCGATCGGCTCGCGCAGCTGTTGATCCAGGCCGGCTCCGACGCAAGAGTCCAGCAGATGCTGAACAACTTCATCCTGAGTTCTCCGGCCGATCTCGCGACGACGGCGCGTATTTTCAAGCGCGACAGTGACGTGATGCTGCGCATCCTGCGCGATCTCGGCGTCAAGCCCGCGGAGTAGCTGCCGACGGGCGACCGTCGGGTGGATTGATCGAGCCGCACCCCAATCCCTCATGGTGAGGAGCGCGTCGGGCGGCGCCCTTGCGCTGCCTGGTGCGCGTCTCGAACCATCTGGCACATGGCCTGCCGCCATCCTTCGAGACGCCGCGCGCGAAGCGCGCGCGGCTCCTCAGGATGAGGTCTGAATTATGCTCCGACAGGCTACTTCTTCTTCAGCCTCGGCTTCTCGATCCCCGCGAGGTCGCACAGGGCATCGACCATCGCCGAAAAATCCTTAGCCCCGAAACCGCGGGCGCGGGCGGTGGAGAAGGCTTCGCGGGCGGCGGCGGCCATCGGCATCGGGACTTTCGCCGCATTGGCCGCATCGATGATCAGCGTCAGGTCCTTGTGGGCGAGGTCGATCGTGAAGCCCGGTTCGATGTCGCCTGCCAGCACCTTGACCGGCCATGCGATCTTGAGCTGGCCGTTGACCGCGGTGGTGCCGTAGAGCACGTCCAGGGTGCGTTCGAGGTCGAGGCCAAAACGCTGCGACAGCGCCAGCGCCTCGGCATTCATCTGGCAGGACGACACCGCCAGGAAATTGTTGACCAGTTTTGTCCTGGTGCCGCTGCCGACCTCGCCGCAATGATAGATCGTGCTGCCCATCGCCTCGAGCAGCGGTTTGACGCGCTCGAAATCCCTGACCGAACCGCCCACCATGAACAGCGATTCGCCGCGGTCGGCATGGCTGGCGAGCCGGCCGACCGGCGCGTCCACGAACGCAATGCCCTTTGCCGCGGCGGCTTTGGCGAGCCGGTCGGTGGTATCGGGGTCGATCGTGCTCATGTCGAGGATCAGCGCGCCGGGCTTCGCGCTGGCAATGATGCCGTCGGCGCGGGAGACGACGTCGTCGACCACGGCGGAATTCGGCAGCATGGTGACGATGATGTCGGATTTCTGCGCCACTTCCGCGACGGTGGCGGCGCTGCCGGCCTGCAGCAATTCGAGTTCGGCAACCGCCTCCGGGTTGATGTCGTTGACCGTGAGGCGAAAACCCCTGCGGCAGAGATTGGACGCCATCGGCCGTCCCATCCGTCCCAATCCAATGAACCCGACCTTTTCCATGCGTTTCTCCCATTTTATTGTTGAGGGCGGGCCTTCGACCTGCCCCGGCATCGATGTCAGGCGAGGTAAAGGTTTTTTGCGGTGGTGTAAAATTTGGCGGCGTGGAGTTGACCGTGCGCGATCTTCTCCCCTCCTCCCACGCGCTCTTGCGCGTGGTGGGGAGGGGAGAAGGAGAAGAATCTAGAACTCGCCATGCCCCTGCGGATCGACCAGCCGGTTGATGCGCTGGGCGGCGGCGAGCGCGAAGCGCACGGTCATCAGCTTGCGGGTGGGTGCTGCCAGCCGGTGCTCCGGGGCCTCGCACTGCAGATGCGCGCCATAGGCGTCGGCCACGATCAGGCCGGTTCGTTCGGGGAAAATCTCGCAGGGCAGATCCCGGGTGAAGGCAAAGAACAGCCGGTCGCAATGGGCGCGATAATCCTGCCATTTCTGGTCGGCGCGCAGATCCTCCACCGAGGATTTGATCTCGACGATCCAGATCTCGCCGCGCTCGTTCAGCGCCACCAGATCGGCGCGCCGTCCCGACGGCAGCGGCAGTTCGCTGATGCAGGCAAATCCCAGCGAGCGCAGCAGCCGCGCGGTGCCGCGCGCGATCGCCAGCGCCGTCTCCGACTGGCGACGGTCGGGCGGCGGCACGAGGCTGACCTCCAGGCCGACTTTGCGGGCGGGCGATTCCATGGATGCAGTCTAGCTGATCTTGCGCCGGCCGCCCATTAAACCGGTGCGCCAATAAGCCGTAATTTCGCGATCACGCGGCCTTGATTTGGACCTCACCGGACCGTGAAGCCGGGGAACTCTCGGTTCCAGGGGACGGAACACCGGAGGAGACCAACAAGATGAAGTCAGTCATCACCAGGAGCGCATTCGCGCTCGCGCTTGCCAGCCTGCCGTTGTCGGCAGGCTTTTCGGCAGCCGTCGCAAAACCCACCGTCGAGGTCGCGTTCGTGCTGGACACCACGGGCTCGATGGGCGGCCTGCTCGAGGGCGCCAAGCGCAAGATCTGGTCGATTGCGACCGCCATCGTGGATAGCAATCCCGACGCCGATATCCGCATGGGGCTGGTCGCCTATCGCGACGTCGGCGACGATTACGTCACCAGGACGTTCGACCTCACCACCGACATCCAGGACCTCTACGCCAATCTGCTGGAGATGAAGGCGCGCGGCGGCGGCGACTGGGCCGAGAGCGTCAACGAAGCGCTCGACGTCGCCGTCAACAAACTGCGCTGGACGCTGTCCGGCGATACCAGGCGGATCGTGTTCCTGGTCGGCGACGCGCCGCCGCATATGGACTACGCGCAGGACACCAAATATCCGACCACGCTGGCAGTAGCAAAGCAGAAGGACATCCTCGTCAACGCGGTGCTGGCCGGCAACGCCCGCGACACCGAGCGGGTGTGGCGCGATATCGCGCAGAACGGCAACGGCCGCTTCATCCCGATCCCGCAGGATGGCGGCCAGGTCGTCATCATCGAGACGCCCTATGACGAAGACATCATCATCCTGCAGCGCGAAATCAACGGCACCGTGATCCCCTACGGTTCGCGGGCGCTACAGAAGCGTACCGAGGACAAGACGAGGCAATTATCGCAGGTGGCGGCCGCGGCGCCGGCGCAGGCGTCCGAGATGGCTGTTTATCTCAACAAGCGCGCCAAGAGATCGTCGGAGGCCGTCACCGGCGACGGCGACCTGGTGAGCGACGTCAAGGCCGGCCGCACCAGCTTCTCCACCATCAAGGAGGATGACTTGCCGGAGAATCTCCGCGCGATGAAGCCGGAGCGGCGCATGGATGAAGTCGACAGGCAGATGAACCAGCGCAAGGCGTTGAACGAAAAACTCGGCGCGCTGGTGGCCAAGCGCGACAAGTTCGTCGCCGAAGCGCAAGCCAAGGCGCCGCCGAAGGCGTCGTCGTTCGATCGCGTGGTCGAGGATACGCTGAAGGCGCAGATCAAGCGGTAATCTGCATCATCACAAACGGTGTCGTCCCGGCCTCCGAGCCGGGACCCATACGCCGCGGCGGTGGTCGCACGCAAGCCGCCTGATAGAGTGCTTGAACGATAGACCACGCGGTATGGGTCCCTGCGTTCGTTCGCAGGGACGACGAGAGAGCCCTTCCCACCCCCGGATTGGGCTTGGGAATGGCGCCCTGCCGGGTTATGTAGTGCCGCCTGAGGGGGCGGGGATTGTGACCGAGTTCAGTTTTTTTGCGCGCGGCGCGGATTTCAGCGTCGCCGAGATTGCCGCATTGACCGGGGCCGAGCCGTGCGAGGGAGCCGACCTCGCCCGCCGCGTCAGCGGCATTGCGCCGGTGGATCAGGCTACGGCGACCGATCTCACCTTCGTTTCCGAAACCAAATTCGTCGCTTCGCTGCGATCGACCGGGGCCGGGGTCATCCTGACCAGCGAGCGCTTCGTGCGCCATGCCCCCGAGGGAACCGCGGTATTGCGCGTGCGAAAACCGTATGACGCCTTTGTCGCGGTCGCCCGCCAGATCTACAGCGGCGCGCTGCGTCCGGCTTCGATGTTCGGCACCGTGGGCGTCTCGCCGGGCGCGATGGTGCACCCGACGGCGCAGCTGGGAGCGGGCGTCACGGTCGATCCGTTCGCGGTGATCGGACCGTCCGCCACCATCGGCGCCGGCACGCTGATCGGCCCGCACGCCGTGATCGGCCCGGGGGTGCGGATCGGCAACGATTGCGCGATCGGGGCCAACTGCACGGTGACCCACAGCCACCTCGGCGACCGCGTCATCATCCACCCCGGATGCGATATCGGCCAGGACGGTTTTGGCTATCTGCTGGGCGCGGAGGGACATACCAAGGTGCCGCAGGTCGGCAGCGTGGTGATTCATGATGACGTCGAGATCGGCTCGGGCACGCGGATCGATCGCGGCGGCATTCGGGACACCGTGATCGGCGAGGGAACCAAGATCGATAATCTCTGCCAGATCGGCCACAACTGCATCGTCGGCCGCCACTGCATCATCGTCGCCCAGTCCGGCCTCAGCGGCAGCGTGACGCTGGAGGATCTCGTCGTGCTCGGACCGCGCACCGGCATCATCCCGCATATCACCGTCGGCAAGGGCGCGATCACGGCAGCGAGATCGACCATTTACGAGAACGTGCCCGCGGGACAGTTCTGGGGCGGCTTCCCGGCCAAGCCGAAAAAACAATGGTTGCGCGAAGTGGTGGCGCTGGAGCGACTCGCGGCGCAGGCCCGCAAGAAGTCGGACGAAGAGACCTCCGACGAAAAGACCTCCGACGACGATCCGTCCGAGAGTTAGCGCTAACTTCTTCTCCCCTCCCCCCACGCGCCCTTGCGCGTGGGGGGGTCGAGGGTGGGGGGCGTCTCAGCAAATTCGCTTTCAGTCGTACGCGCGGAGAGACCCCCCACCCCCGACCCCTCCCCACCGCTACGCGGGAGGAGGGGAGAAGAAAAGTGTCGAATCTTTTTCTTGGCGAGCCGCCAAAAATCGGCATTGTGCGGCCATGACCCAGCAAACAGAAGCCAACCAGCAAACCGACGCGACGGCGAAGGCCGGCGCCCTCATCATTCCCGTCACGCTGTTCGAACAGAACTGCATGCTGCTGTGGTGCGAAGCCACCAGGAAGGCCGTGGTGATCGACCCCGGCGGCGACGTCGACAAGATTCTGGCCGCGATCAAGCAGGCCAACGTGTCGGTGGAAAAGATCTGGCTGACCCATGGCCATATCGACCATGTCGGCGGCGCCGCCGATCTGCGCGACGCGCTCGAGGTCGAGATCATCGGTCCCCATATCGACGACAAGTTCCTGACCGACAATGTGGTGATGAGCGGCTTGCGCTTCGGCATGGCCGGCGTGCGCGATTTCGTACCCGACCGCTGGCTCGAGGAAGGCGATCAGGTCTCGGTCGGCAAGCTCGTCTTCGATGTCCTGCATTGCCCCGGCCATTCGCCGGGCAGCGTCGTCTTCTTCAACAAGGAGATGCGTTTCGCCCATGTCGGCGACGTCTTGTTCAGCGGCTCGGTCGGGCGCACCGATCTGCCCGGCGGCGATCACGGCACACTGATCAGATCGATCACCGAAAAACTGCTGCCGCTCGGCGACGATGTCGGCTTCATCTGCGGCCACGGTCCCGGCTCCAGCATCGGCCAGGAGCGGATGACCAATCCGTTCCTCACCGGCGAGATGTAAGCGACGGCGAACCTAGCAATTCGCCGCGATGCCCTTGATAAATGTCCGGCCTTTCTGGAACACCGTATTGACCTTGGCGTCGCCGGCACATGCGCTGCCGCTCGGCCGCACAAAACTGTACTTGACGCCGACATGATCGGCGTCGATCCGCTCGACGCTCAGGATCCTGAGCGGCTCGCGCAGGCTTGAATAGAACTTGGTGATGTTGGCCTCGACATAAGGCCCGGCGCCGCGCTTTTCCGGCACCACCCACGCCACTGCCGAACGGCCGTTGGCTTCCGAAAGCGCGGTGTAAAAGGCCGTTACGGCGCCGACCGGGTCGTAGGCGCCGGCCGCCGGCGGCAGCGCTGCAGGTGCGGCCGTAACCGGCGGAGTCATCCGCGCCGCCGGCGCCAGCGCGCTCTGTGGCTCATCTTTCGTCCTCAGCCGCTCTTCAAGGCTTTTCAGGCGCTGCTCCAGCGCGGACACCTCGTCCGACTTTGCCGTCGCCGGTGAAGCGGCCGACGACCGGCCTTTCAGATAGAACTCGCCGATCAGCGACAGCGACAGCTCGGGAAGCTGTGTCCGCCGGGTGGCATCGTAAACGTCGGCGCTGATCCGGCGAAACACTGTGCCGATTTCTTCCGGCGTCTCGATGTTCCTGAGGAACGCCGCCGTATACGGGCTGTTCCGGCCGAAGCCGTCTTCGGCGGTACGGCCGGCCTGCGTGGCGTAGGCGACGATCATGCCCTTCGGACTGTCCATCTTGGCAAGACCGTTGCCGAGGGTGGCGCCCCTGGTGCGCCCGACCGAACGCTTCAACGCTTCGGCGAACGGATTGTCGCGGCAGGCATCGAGCACCAGGATGCGGAGATTCTTCGCCTGCTGCAGGTCGGCGACCACGTCATCGACCCGCGCCATCAGCCGTAGATCGGCCTCATCGGTCAGTCTGGCGTCGACCGGCATCAGGTAATTGACGCCGGCAAACTGCAAGGCGTGGCCGCTATAGTAGAACACAGCAACATCTGCATCCCGCGCGGCGCGGTTAAAGGCGACGGCGACCTTGTCCATGCTGGCGCGATCGAGATCGACGCCGATAATAGTCTCAAATCCGGTGCGGGTCAGTGCCGCGGCGACATCCTGCGCGTCGTTGCGCGGGTTCGGCAGAGGGGTAGCGTTCCGGTAGGCGCCGTTGCCGATCACGAGCGCGACGCGTTTTTCTGCCAACGCCGGAGCGGCGTGCAGCGCCAGGCAAGGCAGCAGGATAACCGCCGCCAGGGCAAACCGGATCGGCCACGAAATCCGCATGACTCAAAGCCCCTCACGCAACCACCCGCCGCGATCATCGGTCACTTTGTCCGGGGCATCAATAGGCGAGCGTCACGCGACGAGACCACGGGTCACACCGACCCGGCCATGGACCAATCGCTAGCCAGAAACCATGCCGCGGATCCGCCGCGACAGATTGTCGAGGTCGAACGGCTTGGTGATCATTTCCATGCCGGGCTGCAGAAAACCGTCCGCGATCGCGACGCTCTCGGCGTAGCCGGTGATGAACAGAACTTTCAGATCGGGGCGGCTTTCGCGGGCCTGGTCGGCGAGCTGGCGGCCGTTCATGCCGGGCAGGCCGACATCGGTGACCAGCAGATCGATCCGCGCGCCGCTGCGCAGGATTTTCAGGCCCGACGGTCCATCGACCGCCTCCAGCGTGCGGTAGCCCTGCTCGCCCAGCATCTCCAGAATGACGCCGCGCACCACCGTGTCGTCCTCGACCACCAGCACGGTTTCGCCTGTCGCGGCATGTTCGGCCGCCCGGACCGCCGAGGCATGCCCGGTATCGAAGCCGCCGTGGTGCCGTGGCAAATAGAGTTTCACCGACGTGCCCTGCCCGACCCTGCTGTCGATCGTCACATGGCCGTTCGACTGCCGCGCGAATCCATAGATCATCGACAGCCCGAGGCCGGTGCCTTGTCCGATCGGCTTGGTGGTGAAGAACGGATCGAAGGCGCGCGCCGCCACCTCCGCGCTCATGCCGACGCCGGTATCGGTGACACTGATGCAGATATATTCGCCTGATGACAGCGCCGGCGCATTCGCGCTCGTGCTGTCGAGCCGCGCATTGGCGGTGGCGATGACGAGCCTGCCGCCGTCAGGCATGGCGTCGCGCGCGTTGATGGCGAGATTGAGCAGCGCGCTTTCCAGCTGGTTGGGGTCGCACAGCGTGCCCCACAGATCCTCCGCCGCCGATATCTCGAGATCGATGGTCTCGCCGATGGTCCGGCGCAGCAGATCCTCCAGCGACACCACCAGCGCATTGGCATCGACGCTCTTGGGAATCAGCGGCTGCCGCCGCGCGAACGCCAGCAGGCGGTGGGTGAGCGCCGCGGCGCGGTTCGCCGATGTCATCGCCGCGTTGATGTAGCGCGTGACGTTGTCGGTCCGCCCCTGATTGAGACGGGTCTGCATCAGGTCCAGCGATCCGACGATACCGGTCAACAGGTTGTTGAAGTCGTGGGCGATGCCGCCGGTCAGCTGCCCCACCGCTTCCATCTTCTGCGACTGCAGCAACGCTTCCTCGGCGGCCTTCAGCCGTTCGGCCGCGGCCTTGTCCGCGGTGACGTCGCGGGCCACGGCGTAATTGTGGTCCTTGTCGGACACTCCGGTCCACGACAGCCAGCGATACGAGCCATCCTTGTGGCGGAAACGGCTCTCGAACCTGACGGTGGTTTCACGCTCGCCGAGCTTCTTGAACTTCGCCCGCGTCGTGCCGCCGTCGTCGGGATGTTCCAGCCATTCCGACGTCCGGTTGAGCAATTCGGCCTCGCTCCAGCCCAGCGTCCGGGTCCAGGCCGGATTGACCGTTCGCCAGACGCCGTCGCGATCGGAAACCAGCAACAGATCCTGCGACACGTTCCAGATCCGGTCGCGCTCCCGGGTCTTTTCCTCGACGCGCTGCGCCAGCGTCGCATTCAGTTCGGCGAGCTGGTCGGCAAGCTTGCGAAACCGCTCCTCGCTTTGCCGAAGGGCCTGGTCCGCCACCACCTGCTCGGTGACATCGCTGTGCGCGCCGACCAGGCGAATGGCCTTTCCGTTCCCGTCGCGCTCGATGGTGGATTTGACCGAAATCCACCTGACCTCGCCGTCGCTCGGCCGGATGATCCGGTATTGCACGCTGTACTCGCGCGCGTCGCCCGCGATGGCATCGCGGAATTTTGTTTCAGCGGCTTCGCGGTCCTCGGGATGGACGCGCTGCACCCAATCCTCGTGGGTCTCGTTGGCGGCATCCGGCGGCAGCCCGTGAATCAGCAGATATTCCGGCGAGCGGCGGTTGCGGAAGCCGGTGCGAAGGTCGACCTCGAGGCCGCCGATCCGGCCGATCTGCTGCACCCGGGCCAGTTCGGCCTCGCGCTCCCGCAAGGCCTCGGCGGCGACAACATCCCTGGTGACGTCCTGGCAGACCACCAGCACGCCGCCAATGCCGTCATCCTCGTCGATCGGGCTGTAGCTGTAGGTCCAGTAGACCTGCTCGAGCTTGCCGTAGCGCGTGACGGGCACCAGCTGTTTTTCATGCCAGGTGGCGCCACCGCCGCTCATCACTCGTTCGATCTGCGGGCCGATAATGGGCCAGATTTCGGCCCAGCAGTCCCGGCCGCGCTGACCGAGCGCACTCGGATGGCGCTCGGGTCCCATGGTCTGGCGATAGGCGTCGTTGTAAAACTGGATCAGTTCGGGACCCCACCAGATGAACATCGGGTGGTTGGTATTGAGCACAATCCGCACCGCAGTGCGCAAGCTTTGCGGCCAGCTTCCGGGCTCGCCGAGCGGACTCGCCAACCAGTCATAGGCGCGCGTCAACGCGCCCATTTCCCCGCCGCCAGCGAGAAAATCCGCAGAACCCGGTTTACTGACCTTCAACATTCAAAACGATCGGTGGCTGGTTCAGCCCAAACGAGCAGCCGGAACGTAACCGCCGGTCACAGCCCCAAACGCACAAGACAGCCGTTGGTTCCAAATAAATCCGGTATCGATGGAACAAAGTAGCCCGAGCCCGCAGGGCGGATGCCGGGGCGGCCCGGCACGGCCGCTATTTCATCAGGCCGGCGGCCGTGAGCGCGCGGGTGATGACGGCGCTGACATCGATGCCGGCGCGCTTTTGAGGCGCGGCCGGAGTCGGCTCGGGACGGCGACTGAGCGTGGTCATCGGCCAGAGCACCCGTGTCAGATCCGGTGCGCCCTCGGCGGTCGCAGTTGTCTTCACGGCTGGCTTTTCCGTTTCCTTCGCAGTTTCCTTCGCAGTTTCCCTGGCAGCCAGATGAATCCATTCGGTGAGGCCGAAGAAATTCGCGATGTGATAGGAGGATGAAATGCCGGCTTCGATCAGGAACGCGCCCTGCGCGCCGTAGCGCTCGTCATTGTCACCGATCCCGAGCGGCGTGCCATGCGCCATGTTGGTGATGGTGTAGGACTCGACGATGGTTTCGCCATCCGCGTTCCACCAGACCTGGCGGGGGTAACCGTCGACATCGGCCTCGGACATCGGCGCCGACGGCAGCCCATGCACGTCGAGCCACTGCTTGACGATCTCGTCGGCATTGGCGGGATTGACGGTGCGGTCGGCGCTGCCATGCCAGACCGACAGCTTCGGCCAGGGGCCCTTGTGATTTGACGCGTTGCGCACGAGATCGCCGAGTTCGCCGGCCGGACGGGATGGCGACTGGAACATGCCGCTGAGCGCTTCGCGCATGTTGGTGGCGACGCCGAACGGCAGTCCGGCGATGATGGCGCCGCCGGCGAATAATTCGGGATAGGTTGCCAGCATCACCGAGGTCATGGCGCCGCCGGCGGAGAGCCCGGTGACGAAGACGCGTCGCGCATCGATGCCGACATCGAGCTCCATCCGCGCGATCATCTGCCGGATCGAGCAGGCCTCGCCGCTGTCGCGCGCGGTATCCTCCGGATTGAACCAGTTGAAACAGCCATTGCCATTGTTCGATGACTGCTGCTGCGGCATCAGCAGCGCGAAGCCGTAATGCTTCGCCAGCATCGACCAGCCGGCGCCGAGATCGTAGCCGGCCGCGGTCTGTCCGCAGCCGTGCAGGACGACGACCAGCGCCGGCACCGCCTGGCGGTGATCCGGCACGAATGAAAACATCCGGAGTGCGCCCGGATTGGACCCAAAGTCGGCGGTTTCCACCAGCGGACTGTCCACGGGTGACCGCAGATTCCGCCCGATATCCCCCAAGCCATTGAAACCGTTCAGCTTAGGCAGACGTCGCAGGAATTCGATATTATCGGCGAGGGACAACGGCGGCTCCTTTATGCGAGGCTTATTAACCCCATCAGGACCAGATAGTTGCTGCACTGCAAAATAAAAAGGTCGTGCGCTGTCAATCCCCGCTTTTAACAGGACGTTGCTTAACGGCGCGCCGCATCGACGGCTGGAATGTGGCGGGCGTGCTGCCCCTCACCGCGAGGCCGCAGTTCGATGCCGTAGCGGGCGTATTTTGCGCGATCGTGCCACCCGCCAGCAGCGCCTCGATCGCCGCGTCGACACGGAGTCGAAGTCTGTCGTCGGGACGCAACAGTCCGGCCCAGATGTTCCAGCTAAAACCCGGATCGTTGTCGAACGCCGGAAGGCCGCCCAACCGGACCCGAATTGAGTGCAGAGAGGCCGGCCGGAGCTGCAACAGGGGGAAAGATTTGAGATGAAGGTCCCGGCTCGACCGCCACAGAAGGACCGGGACCTTCGCGTTCTGTTCTGGAATGCGTGAAGACGATTAGATCATGTTCATTAAGTTTGTATGCATCGGACCTACGCGCTTGCCGGCTCCAGCGATCCCGTGAGCGAGGCGCGCTGCGACAGTTCGATCCAGTTGCCATCGGGGTCGCGCACCATCGAGATCCGCGCCGTGGTCCCCAGCGTCACCGGCGCGCGCGCCTCGCGGCCGCCATGGGCCAGCACATGAGCGTGCTCGCGGTCGACCTCGAACACCTGGAACGTGATGTAGCGCCACCCCTTGCCCTCGAACGCCGCATCATGCGGCGCGCCGGGGTCGGGCTCCACGATCAGCACGGTATCGCCGGCGAGATAGGTCTCCCCGGGGCCATTGGCGTTGCCCTGCGGCAGTCCGAGCGCCTCCATATAGAAACGTCGATGCGCCTCGACGTCGCGGACGCCGAGGCGGATTCCGATACGCTCGATCCCGAGCATGCCCCTCGGCACCAGCGAGACGCGGTTGCCGTCGGGATCGACGAGCGGCAGCGGCGCCGCGATGCCGTCGCGCGCGATCAGCAATTCGCGGTAGCCCGCCGGCGGGGCGTCGGGGAGCGGATCGTAGACCTGGTTGATCTTCAGGATCGAGCCGCAGAGATCGTGACGGTGCTGCTTGTAACCGCGGCGGATCGGCTGGGTGTAGTCGAACGGCAGGCCGATCCGGTTCTGCCAGAATGCCAGCGCGGCCGGCGCATCATTGGTCGCAAAACCGATATCGATGCGGGGTTTTGCCAGTTTCATGGGCGAAGGCCGTTCACGGCTGTACGTTTCGAAAGGAATTCGGACGCTACGTCACCCTGCCCTGCACGACAACCATGCAGCATTGGCGGCCGTGCGCGATTGCCTTGCGGCGCGGCGCCCCGTAGTTTGAGCCCAAGCATCCAAGAACAACAAAGTCCGGAGAGAAACCCCATGGCGCGCCTCAAATTCGGAGCCTTCCTCGCCCCGCATCACCCGATCGGCGAGCATCCGATGCTGCAATTCCGCAGGGATCTCGACCTGGTCGAACAGCTCGACGCGCTCGGCTATGACGAATTCTGGTGCGGCGAGCATCATTCCTCGGGCTGGGAAACCATCGCCTCGCCGGAGATGTTCCTGGCCGCCGCCGGCGAGCGCACCAAGCGCATCATGCTCGGCACCGGCGTGGTCTCGTTGCCCTATCACCATCCCTACAACGTCGCCCAGCGCATGGTGCAGCTCGACCACATGACGGGCGGCCGCGCCATTTTCGGTTCCGGACCGGGCGCGCTCGCCTCCGACGCGCACACGCTCGGCATCGATCCGATGACGCAGCGCGACCGCCAGGACGAGGCGATCGCGATCATCCGCCGGCTGTTCAACGGCGAGCGCGTCACCGCCAAAAGCGACTGGTTCACCATGAACGACGCCGCGCTGCAGATCCTGCCGCTGCAGGAAGAGATGCCGTTCGTGGTGGCCTCGCAGATCTCGCCGTCCGGCATGACGCTGGCCGGCAAATACGGCATCGGCATCATTTCGCTGGGATCGATGTCGACGCAGGGCCTGATGGCGTTGCCGACGCAATGGGGTTTTGCCGAGGACGCCGCGAAAAAAGCCGGCACCACCGTGAGCCGCGCCAACTGGCGCGTGCTGCTGTCCTGGCACATCGCCGAAACCCGCGAGCAGGCGCAGCGCGAGGCGGGACCGGGCCTGATGCGCTGGCACAACGAATATAATGTCCGCACCCTGCAGCGTCCGGGCCTGCAGCCGTTCACGTCGCCCGAGGACGCCGTGGAGAAGACCGCCGGCGGCGAGGGCGCGGCCTCCACGATCGGCACCCCCGACGATCTGGTCAAAACCATCAAGAGCCTGATGGAGGTCTCCGGCGGCGTCGGCACCATCGTCGGCTTCGTGCACGACTGGGCCAATCCGGAAAATACCCGTCGCAGCTGGGACATGGTGGCGCGCTACGTGGTGCCGGAGATCAACGGCTATATCGCCTCCCTGCGCAAATCGCAGCAATTCGTGATCGACAACCGCGCGGTGTTCGAGCGCGCCGGCCAGGCCGTGATGGCCAAGATCATGGAGAACGACAAGGCCGCCGCGGCGCTGCAGCACACCGGTCCCGGCCGCGTCGCGATCCCGACCATCAACGCGCCGGATCTGCAGAAGGAAGCCGCCAAGCAGAAGGCCTGACCAAGGCGAACTTTGTTTGCGTCGTTCCGGGATGGTCCGAGGGACCAGACCCGGAATGACGAGGAATCGATTGCTTGATCGCGCCGCGCCATGAGCCTTTGCGCTGGCAAGGAGAAAGGGCTATTTTCCTGACTCGACCATGCCGATGACCGCCCGCCCTTGTTTGCTGGATTATTGACTGCGATCAACCGGAGCAACTGCCATGTCGATGCAAAGTGTGGCCTCACCCGCGCAGGTCATTACCCCGGCGAAGGCGCGCTCGCTGCGGCATATTCCGGGCAACGAGGGTTGGCCGATCGTCGGCCGCACGCTCAACATCCTTGCGGACCCCAAGGGTGAAGTCGAGCGGATGTCCGCGAAATACGGGCCGGTCTACCGCAGCCGCGTGCTCGGCGAAACCAGCATCACGCTGCTTGGCCCTGAAGCCAATGAACTCGTGCTGTTCGACCAGCAAAAGCTGTTCTCCTCGACCCATGGCTGGGAGATCGTGCTCGGCCGGCTGTTTCCGCGCGGGCTGATGCTGCTCGATTTCGACGAGCATCGCCTGCACCGGCGCGCGCTCTCGGTCGCCTTCAAGTCCGGACCGATGAAATCCTATCTGGCGGCGCTCGATGCCGGGATTGCGGCGCGGGTTGCACTATGGAAGGCCAACCCCGGCCAGATGCAATTCTATCCTGCGATGAAGCAGCTCACGCTCGACCTCGCCGCCACGTCCTTTCTCGGCGCCGGCATCGGTCCCGAGGTAGAGGAGATCACGCGCGCCTTCGTCGACATGGTGGCGGCGGCGGTCACGCCGATCCGCCAGCCCTTGCCGTTTACCCAGATGGCCCGCGGCGTCAAAGGGCGCGAGCGCATCGTCGCCTATTTCTCCGAGCAGATCCCGATCCGCCGCGACCGGGAGGGCGAGGACCTGTTCTCGCAGCTGTGCCGCGCCACCCACGAGGACGGCGCGCTGCTGTCGACCCGGGATATCGTCGATCACATGAGTTTCCTGATGATGGCGGCACACGACACGCTGACGTCGTCGCTGACATCGTTCATCGGCGAACTCGCGGCAAATCCGGAGTGGCAGCAGCGGCTGCGCGAGGAAGTCCGGGGCCTGGGCATCGATGCCAACGATCCCTCGAGCCTCGACAATCTGGAAAAAATGCCGCTGACCGAGATGGCGTTCAAGGAAGCGATGCGCAAGAAGCCGCCGGTGCCCTCGATCCCGCGCCGCGCGGTGCGCGATTTCACCTTCAGGGGTTTTGCGATTCCGGCCGGCACCCTGGTCGGCGTCAATCCGCTGTACACCCATCACATGCCGGAGATCTGGCCCGATCCGGAAGCGTTCAATCCGTTGCGTTTCACCGACGAGGCGCAACGCTACCGGCATCGCTTCGCCTGGGTGCCCTTCGGCGGCGGCGCACATATGTGTCTCGGGCTGCACTTCGCCCATATGCAGGCGAAGACCTTCACGCGGCATTTCCTGCAGAACCTGGAAGTCTCGCTGGAGCCCGGCTACAAGCCGGCCTGGCAGATATGGCCGATCCCGAAGCCGCGCGACGGATTGCGGGTGACACTTAAGGCGATCAATTAACCGATCCAGGCCAGGATCAGACCGGCGCCGGTGTGCCGATGCCAACCACGTCGATACCATCGTTGCGTCCGCGAATCGGCAGGCGCCCGAGGTCGCGAACCGCGAACGGCGGCGGGGAGTTGAACCGCTCCATCGCGGCTCGGGACACGAGGAAGCCGCCATCGACATTGCGGCTGAGTTCCTCCAGCCGCGCCGCGGTATTCATGACGTCGCCGTTGAAGACGATGGCGCGCTTGACGTCACCGATCTCTCCGATAATCACCGGCCCGAAATGCAAGGCACCGCGAATCCGCGGCACCGCGCCGAATTCGCGTTGCAGCTGATCCGATGCGCGCGCCAGTTCATCGCGCATCGCCATGAAACAGCGAAGCGGACGACACTCAATCGCTCCTCCGTCTTCCCGCCAGGTCACGATCACTTCATCGCCGACATAGTCGAGGACCTCGCCGCGATAGTCGACGACGGCAAGGGTCAGAAGGCGAAACGTCCGGTCGAGCAGGCGATGGATACCAACGCCGCCGAGCCGCTCGGCCAGCCCCGTCGATCCCGCAATGTCGACGAAAAGCACGAAGCGGTTTTCCTCGATCGGGGCGTGGTATCGACCGGAGACGAAATTCAGCAACGCGCGCGGCCCGATAATGTTGGCGATGCCGATGATGAGATTGGCCAGGATCACGAACACAACGGCGAAGGCGATATTGACCCAGAATCCCTTGTGGGCCGGATCGACGGGAACGCCGGCGATGACGCTGCCCAGTTGAAAGTACAGGGTGGGGACGATAATGGCCGCGAAGATCGCACTTCGCACCATCAGGCCGGCGGTAAACGAAAGACCGCCGAGCCATGGCCGCATCGGGCCTTGCAGGACGAACAGGGAGATGCCCGCGATCGGGATCGTGAGGAGTACTCCGTACGCGACTCCCACCGCTATTCCTGCGAGGGAAGTATAGCCCCGCGCGAAGGCAAACGCGACGGACGCGACTACGCTGACAACGACAAGGATGGCAAACAAGCGCAGTCTTCGTTCAAGCCTTGCGTCCATACCGCCCGCACCCCGCGTTGCCTGGACGAGACCATACACGACCCGGTCAGTCGCCTGCGGTAATTCTACTCAAGGAACGTCGTCAGCTGCGCGCCTTCGTCCGCCACGAACACCGCGATCAGTTCGGCGGGCTCGGTGTTGCTGGCATTGGCCGAGACCAGATGGGTCGCCCCCGGCGGCTCGAAGAACGACTGGCCGACCTTGAAGGTCTCGACCGGACCGCCGCCGAGCTGCGAGCGGATCTCGCCCCTGGTAACGTAGGCGGTGACCGAGCCTCCATGGCGATGCGCGCGGGTAAATCCGCCGGGGCCGTAGAACACCCGCACGATCGTGACGCGCTTGCCCGGCACGTTCGGCAGCGCATACGAGCCGATCGGCTCGACGGTGTCGAGCGAGGAGCCGGTGGGGGCGCTGCTGGCACACAGCGGCGCGATCACCGCCGAGATGGCGTCCATCGTCGACGGCAAGGCCTTGCCGATCACGAAGGCGCAGGCGAGGCCGGCCATGACCGCCAGATGCAGCGGGCGGATTGGGGTTTGACCCAGCGATGTATTGAATGTTGCGGACATTGATGGCTCCTGTCTCGTTCGTCATTGCGAGCGTAGCGAAGCAATCCATGTGGCAGAGCAAGGAAAGAATGGATTGCTTCGCTACGCTCGCAATGACGTTGATGGTACCGTGGCTACCCTCCCGTCGCCTTCTCGAACTTCTCGCGCAACCCGACGTAACCTTGCTGTTGCACCGTCCAGTTCTTGCCGCCGGTGATCGCGCCGTCGATCACCAGGTCATGGCCGTTGATGAAGCTGGACTCGTCGCTGGCGAGAAACGCCGCGGCGTGGGCGATATCCTCAGGCAAGCCGGCGCGCGGAATCGGCTGCGCCGATTTGTAGACACCGTGCATCAGTTCGGGCGTCTTCTCCGCCGCCTCCACCGACAGGCCCAGCGCCTTGCCGAAGATGCCGGTGGCGATCACGCCCGGCGAAATCGAGTTGACGCGGATGCCAGCTTCGCCGAGCTCCATCGCCACGCATTTGGTGAGGTGGATGACGGCGGCCTTGGCCGCGCCATAGACCAGCGAGGTGGAATAGCCGGCAAGCCGTCCGGCGATGCTGCCATTGTTGATGATGCTGCCGGAGCCCTGCTTTCGCATATGGGGGGCGGCGTATTTCATGCCGAGCATCACGCTGCGCACCAGTGTCACCATCGCGGCGTCGAAGCGGGCGGCGTCGAGGCCCTCGATGCCGCCGGTCTGCGCCGGGCCGCCGGCATTGTTGAACAGACAGTCGATGCGGCCGAACTTCTCGACCGACAGCTCGATCAGCGCGCGGATCTGCTCGTCGACCATGACGTCGGTCTGGCGAAAGATGCAGGCGTCGCCGAGTTTTTTCGCCAGCGCCTCGCCCTCCGGTACACGGCGCCCGGCGATGACGACCTTGGCACCTTCCGCGACGAATATCTCGGCGGTTCGCAGTCCGATGCCGCTTGTCGCGCCTGTGATCACCGCGACCTTGCCGTCCAGCCGTCCCATGTCGTTCTCCCATCTGATCGCTCTTGCCCTGGATTTATCTCCGGCCCGCCGGAACTACGCAAGCCATGCTTTGTTGCGTGGCAGCGTCCTCGAGGAGGGGTACGGCTGACGCCGTTTCTGGCCGCGATGGCGGGAATTTGCTCTATGCTCGGCCTTATTTTGGATTCGCTGATCGGCTGATGTCAGTCATGGGGAAATTGATCGACGAATTTCGACTGGCCTGGCGGGGAATATCCCCGCCATCGCCGCTTCTCGGCATCGGATTTGCGGCCGGCTGCCTCGCGCTGTCGACCGCGGCGCGGTGGGGCCTTGCCCAGGTCCGGCCGGATGTATTCTTCACCCCGTATTTTCCGGCCGTGGTGTTTGCCACCGCCTTCGGCGGCTTCCGGCTCGGACTCGGGACGGCGCTGGCCGGTGGCGTGCTCGGAATGGCGCTCAATTTCGGCGAAACAACCGCCGATTTCGCCAGGCTGGCGCTGCTGGCGGCTTATCTGATCGCCTGTGGCCTCACGATATGGGGCGTCGAGCACTACCGGTCGATCGCCTCGCAGCAGCGGGAGATTTCGAAGCGGCTGATCCGGGAAGAGGAGTATCGCAAACTCATTGTCGGCGAACTGCAGCACCGGTTGAAGAACAAACTATCGACGATTCACGCCGTTCTGCACCAGGTGCTGCACGATCGGCCGGAGATCTGGGCCGGCGTCGATCAGCGGCTGCGGGCGCTGGCGAGGACCGACGACCTGATCGCAAGGGTCGAGGGCCGGGGGTGCGACATCAAGGACCTGCTGGTCTCCGAGCTCGGACCTTACGGACATGTGCGGTTCAACCTGAACGGTGATCCGCTGTTCCTTCCCGACAAGCTCGCGGTCAGCCTGGCCCTGATATTCCACGAGCTCGCCACCAATGCCGGCAAGTATGGCGCGTTTTCCTCCCCGCGCGGCCTCTTGCAGGTGTCGTGGCTGGTGACCGGCGACCGTCTCAACATCACCTGGGACGAAACCGAAGGTCCTCCGATCGGAAGCGTCGGGGCGGCCGGCTTTGGCACCAAGCTGTTGAAATCGGCGCTCACCTCGTTCGACGGCAAGACCGAAATTGCCTTCCTGAAGACCGGGGTTCACTGCACCATGCAGTGTCGCATCCCCGCCAGTTGAAGTGCCTCCTTTTGGTGCATCGAGCGCGCGAATTCGCCGACCGACGGGCATTGCGAAATCGCGTTAGAGTTCTGTTAATGACGATCGGGCGGAGCCGGTTCAAATCGTACACTCGCACAACTGGAGCCGACTTTTTGAGTTCCACTTAACCAAAACTACAAGAGCTTCCGCCAAAGTCGGCGGCATGCAAAGCCGGATCCAATACGAGCAGCGGATCGCCGCGAGCGAAGGCGACAGCGAGAATGCTCTCGCCAACGAATTGAGAATTCTGAGGGATGTCTTCAGGATGCTCCCGACCGGCGTAACGGTTCAGGACGAGCAGGGCCGCTTCCTGCTGGTGAACGACGCCGCCGCGGCTCAGCTCGGGATGGCCGGGAGCGAATTGGAGGCGCCTGCCTCCAGGGAGCTGGACCATCGCCGCAAGACCGGCATGGAGCTGCTGCGCACCGGCAGCCACGCGGTTGCAGAGGAATGCGTCAACAGCGACCAGGCCAGACAGGTCTTTCTCACCACCCACCGGCCGGTTCGCATCGCGGACCGCAACCTGTTGCTGTCGAGCTCGGCCGACATCAGCGAACAAAAGGCGCTCGAGGATCACCTGTTCCGGTCGGCCTATTACGACGAGCTGACCGGCCTGCCCAACCGGGGCGTGATCGAACACCGCGTCAACAGCCTTCTGAAGCGCGACGAGCCGCACGGCAGCTTCGCGCTGGCATTTCTCGACGTCGATAATTTCAAGCATATCAACGACTATTACGGTCATCCGATCGGGGATGCGCTGCTGATCGAAGTCGCCAAGCGGCTTGGAATGGACTTGCGCGAATCCGACATGCTGTCGCGGATCAGCGGCGATGAATTCCTGCTGCTGCTCAATCCGATCCAGAGTGAGCAGGAGGTGGCGGAATACATCCGCTTTACGCTGGAACGGCTGAGGGCTCCCTACTTCATCGACGGATCGGAGATCTTCGCTTCGACCTCGATCGGGATCAGCCTTTATCCCGAGCACGGCCGCAGCTACGACCTGCTGCGCCAGAACGCCGATATCGCGATGTATCGCGTCAAGAACGACGGCAAGGGCTCCGCGGCCTTCTTCGACTCCAGCATGGAGCGCGAGGCACTGGCGCGAATGAAGGTCGAGCAGTCGCTGCGGCTCGCCATTCTGGAGAAGCGCTTTTGCTGCGCCTTCCAGACCAAGGTCGATATCCGAACCCAGGACATCAAGGGCATCGAGGCACTGGTGCGGCTGCGCGACGATGAAGGTGTCATTCAGGCCCCCGGCACTTTCGTCAATCTTGCCGTCGAGCTTGGACTGATCGACGAGCTCACGCATCTGGTGCTGACCGAAATCGTCAAGTCGATCGACCTGATCAACGAGACGTTCGGTCCCGACGCCTCCATCAGCATCAACGTCGCGGCCAAGCAGGCCTGCAACCCGGAATTCATGCGGACGTTTGCGCTGGCGCTGGAGGCCACCGGCTATCCCGAGCGCTTCATGATCGAGGTTACGGAGGATGCCTTCGTCACCAAAACCCATTTCCAGGACGAGATCCTGCCGATCTTCCGGAAACTGGGGGTACGGATATCGATCGACGATTTCGGCACCTGCTATTCGTCCCTGTCGGCGCTGGCCGACATCACCGCCGACGAAATCAAGATCGACCGCTCATTCATTACCGACATTCACAGGCGCCCGCGCAGCCAGGGCATCCTGCGGGCGATCGAATCGCTGAGCGAGGCGCTCGGCATGACCGTGATCGCCGAGGGCATCGAAACCTTCGAGGAACTCGCCTACCTGCAGGCCGCCACCAAGATCCGCTATGCGCAGGGATACTACTTCTCGCGGCCGATCTTTCTCGAAGAACTGCTTCCGGCCATACCCATCGCCAGCGAAGCGCGTTCCAGCCTGGCGAGCCGTCCGCCGCAGGAAAGCCGTCCGGCCCTTGCGCGCGGCGAGCGCTATCGCCGCTGACCGCACGCGCGCTGTCCCTCCCTTCCGGCCCGCCATCCGCCGGTCTTTTGATTTGAAGCAAACCGGCTTCCGGTCCAGACTCCTATGATCGATGCGCCAGGGCGCAGAACGTCGAGCAACCGCCAGCAATCGGGAATCCGACACGCGGTTTGAAAGCCATCCCGGGAGGAACGCCGTGAGCCAGCATCCAGCCTTGCCCTATCTGCGCAACGCGGAGAAGGGCAAGATCGTCACGGCGGCGGAAGCCGTGCGCCTCATTCGCGATGGCGATACCGTCGCCACCGGCGGCTTCGTCGGCATCGGGTTTGCCGAGGAAATCGCGCTGGCGCTGGAGCAGCTCTATCTCGCCAGCGAGGGCGACGCGCCCTATGCGCAGGGCAAACCGCACAATCTGACGCTGGTCTATGCCGCCGGACAAGGCGACGGCAAGGATCGCGGCCTCAATCACTTCGCGCATGCGGGGCTGGTCAAGCGCGTGATCGGCGGCCACTGGGGCCTCGCGCCGAAACTGCAGGCGCTCGCGATATCCAATCAGATCGAGGCCTACAATCTGCCGCAGGGCGTCATAACCCACATGTTTCGCGACATCGCGGCGCGCCGGCCCGGACATATCTCGCGCGTCGGCATGGGGACCTTCGTCGATCCGCGCAACGGCGGCGGCAAGCTCAACGCCCGCACCACCGAGGACATGGTCGAGCTGGTCACGCTGGGCGGCCAGGAATGCCTGTTCTACAAGATCTTTCCGATCAACGTCGGCATCATCCGCGCCACCACCGGTGATCCCGACGGCAATCTCACCATGGAGAAGGAAGCGCTGACGCTGGAGGCGCTGGCGATCGCGATGGCGGCGCATAATTCCGGCGGCATCGTGATCGCGCAGGTCGAGCGGGTGGCCGAAAGCGGCAGCCTCAATCCGCGCCAGGTCAAGATCCCCGGCATCCTGGTCGACTGCGTCGTGGTCGCCAGGCCGGAAAATCATTGGCAGACCTTCGGCACGCAATACAACCCCGCTTTCAGCAGCGAGATCAGGGTGCGCGCGGGCTCGCTGCCGCCGATGCCGATGAGCGAGCGCAAGATCATCGCGCGCCGCGCGGCGTTCGAGCTGAAGCCCAACAGCGTCGTCAATCTCGGCATCGGCATGCCCGATGGCATCGCCGCAGTCGCCAACGAGGAGGGCATCATCGACCTCATCACGCTGACGGCGGAGCCGGGGACAATCGGCGGCATTCCCGCCAGCGGCATCGATTTCGGCGCCGCGATCAACACCCAGGCGGTGATCGACCAGCCCTATCAGTTCGATTTCTACGACGGCGGCGGTCTCGACGCGGCGTTTCTCGGCCTCGCGCAGGTCGACCGATCAGGCAATCTCAACGTCAGCAAGTTCGGCCCCAAACTGGCCGGCGCCGGCGGCTTCATCAACATCAGCCAGAACGCCAAGAAGGTGATCTTCGTCGGCACCTTCGGCGCCGGAAACCTGCGCATCGCGCTCGCCGACGGCAAGCTCGCCATCCTGGAGGAAGCCAGGGCGCGCAAATTCGTCGAAGCCGTGGAGCATGTGACGTTCAGCGGCGCCTACGCGACCGCGCGCGGGCAGAGCGTCCTCTACGTCACCGAGCGCTGCGTCTTCACCCTCCGGCCTGACGGACTCGAGCTCATTGAAATCGCCCCCGGCATCGAGATCGAGCGGGATATCCTCGCGCTGATGGATTTCAGGCCGCTGATACCGCGCGACCCGATCGCCATGGACGCCCGGATCTTCCGGCAGGGCCCGATGGATCTGCGCGAGGACATGCTCACCATTCCGCTCGATCAGCGCTTCACCCTCGACGAGCGGCAGAACCTGTTCTTCGTCAATCTGGAGCGTTATGCATTGCGCAGCCGCGCCGATATCGACGCCATCGCCAGATCCGTCGAAGCGCGGCTCGGCGGGCTGGGCCGCCGGGTCTACGCGATCGTCAACTACGACAATTTCTCGATCGTGCCGGAGCTGCTTGATGAGTATTCGGCCATGGTGCGGGGTCTCGCCGACCGCTTCTATTCGGGCGTCTCGCGCTACACCACCTCGGGCTTTCTGCGCATCAAGCTCGGCGAAGCCCTGGAACGACGCGGCGTCGCCGCGCATATTTTCGAAAGCGCGGAAGAAGCGCAATCGGACTGGCGAAACGTCGCGGGGATCGGCGGCACATCCGGTGAGCAACGCCCAGTTCGTGGGCAGGCCGGCTAGACATCGGAACACGCTTTCGCCGAAGTCGTCCGCGGCCGAAACATCGAATTGCAATGTTCGTCCGACTGTGCAAATCGCTATGCTGACATCCATTCTGCAACAGGAGGGACCGCCGTGCGTTACCCACTCATTCTTGCAACTGTCACACTCGGCCTGATCGGGAGCGCCCCCGCGCAGGATCTGAAGATCGGCTTGATCTACGGCAAGACCGGACCGCTGGAAGCCTACGCGAAACAGACCGAAACCGGCCTGCGCATGGGACTTGAGTATGCCACCAAGGGCAGCATGACGCTCGACGGGCGCAAGATCGTGATCATCACCAAGGATGACCAGAGCAAGCCGGATCTGTCCAAGTCAGCGCTGGCGGAAGCCTACCAGGACGACAAGGTCGATATCGCGATCGGCACGACCTCGTCCGCCGCGGCCCTTGCCGACCTGCCGGTTGCCGAGGAGAACAAGAAGATCCTGATCGTCGAACCCGCGGTCGCGGACCAGATTACCGGGGAAAAGTGGAACCGGTACATCTTCCGCACCGGCCGCAACTCCTCGCAGGATGCAATCTCGAACGCGATCGCCATTGGCAAGCCGGGCGTCACCATCGCGACGCTGGCCCAGGACTATGCCTTCGGCCGGGACGGCGTCGCCGCTTTCAAGGAAGCGCTGGCCAAGACCGGCGCGACGCTGGCAGCCGAAGAGTACGCGCCGACCACCACGACGGACTTCACCGCGGCCGGCCAGCGTCTGTTCGACGCGCTGAAGGACAAGCCCGGCCGCAAGATCATCTGGGTGATCTGGGCCGGCGCCGGCAATCCCCTGAGCAAACTGCAGGATATGGACCCGAAGCGTTACGGCATCGAATTATCGACTGGCGGTAACATCCTGCCGGCGCTGGCGGCCTACAAGAGCCTGCCCGGCATGGAGGGAGCGACCTATTACTACTACGATATTCCAAAGAATCCGGTGAACGACTGGCTGGTCAAGGAGCACCAGAAGCGCTTCAACGCGCCGCCGGATTTCTTCACGGCGGGCGGGTTCGCCGCGGCGATGGCCGTGGTCACCGCGGTCACCAAGGCGAAATCCACCGATACCGAAAAACTGATCAGCGCCATGGAAGGCATGGAGTTCGATACGCCCAAGGGCAAGATGATCTTCCGCAAGGAAGATCATCAGGCGCTGCAGAGCATGTATCACTTCAAGGTCAAGGTTGATCCGAACCTGGCGTGGGCGGTGAACGAGCCGGTCCGCGAGATCAAGATCGAGGACATGAACGTGCCGATCCGCAACAAGCGGTAATTCTGCTCCCTCTCCCGCTTGCGGGGGAGGGCCGGGGTGGGGGTCTCTCGACGCACTCGGATTCGCGGATAGTCCCCCTTACCCGGATTGCTTCGCAATCCGACCTCTCCCCGCAAGCGGGGAGAGGTGAAGAGAAGAGCTTCACCAAGAGTTCTCCGATGACCTTGCTCGAAACCCGCGACCTCACCATTCGCTTCGGCGGACACGTTGCGGTCGACAGCGTCAGCTGCACCTTTCGGCCGGGTGAATTGACCGCGATCGTCGGCCCCAACGGGGCCGGCAAGACCACTTACTTCAACCTGATCTCCGGACAGCTGCGTCCCTCGGGCGGCAGCATCCTGTTCGACGGCGCCGATATCACTCAGTTGTCCGCGCCACTGCGCACCCGAGCCGGCCTCGGCCGCGCGTTCCAGCTCACCAATCTGTTTCCCAATTTGAGCGTGGCGGAGAATGTCCGCCTCGCCGTGCAGTCGGCCAGCGGCGTGCATTACGACATGCTGCGGCCCTGGATCACGCGGACGGACCTGATCGCCCGCACCGACGCCATTCTCGATCAGGTGGCCCTTGGCAGCCGGCGCAGCGTGGCGGCGACCGCGCTATCCCACGGCGATCAGCGCAAGCTCGAAGTCGCGCTGATGATGGCGCTCGAGCCGAAAGTCTTCATGTTCGACGAACCAACCGCCGGCATGAGCATCGACGAGGTGCCCGTCGTGCTCAACCTGATCGCGCAGCTCAAGCAGGATGCCAGCAAGATCATCCTGCTGGTCGAACACAAGATGGACGTGGTGCGCTCGCTGGCAGACCGCATCATCGTGCTGCACAATGGCCAGCTGGTGGCCGACGGCAAGCCGGCCGAGGTGATCGCCTCGCCGATCGTGCAGGAGGCCTATCTCGGCATCGCGCCCGGAAAGAGCGCGGCATGACCGACCTCCTCACCCTCGCCGGCGTGCACACCCATGTCGGGCGTTATCACATCTTGCACGGCGTCGATTTCAGCGTGCCCGAGGGCCAGACCACCATGCTGCTCGGCCGCAACGGAGCCGGCAAGACCTCGACGCTGCGCACCATCATGGGCCTGTGGCAGGCCTCCGCCGGCCAGATCTCGCTCGACGGGCAGCGCATCGAAGCCAGCGCGACGCCCGATATTGCGCGGCTCGGCGTCGGTTACGTCCCGGAGAGCATGGCGGTGTTCTCCGACCTGACGGTGAAGGAAAACCTGATCCTCGCGGCGCGCGACGGACCGCTCGACGATGCCAGGCTGGAGTGGATCTTCGGGTTTTTTCCGGCACTGCGGCGGTTCTGGCTGTCGCGCGCGGGCGCGTTGTCCGGCGGGCAGAAGCAGATGTTGTCGATCGCGCGCGCGATCGTCGAACCGCGCAAGCTCTTGCTGATCGACGAGCCGACCAAGGGCCTGGCGCCGGCGATCGTGGTGGCGCTGATCGAATGTTTTGCGGAAATCAAGCGCCGGGGCGCCACCATCCTGCTGGTCGAACAGAATTTCCATGCCGCGCAGGCGATCGGCGATACCGTGCTGGTGATGGACAATGGCCGGATCGTCCACCGCGGCGAGATGGCGGCGCTGGCGGGCGATTTCGCGCTGCAGGAAAAATTACTCGGGCTCAGTCTGGAGACGCATCAGTGACCGACCTTGCCGCGACCGACGCGTTGCCCAGGCCGAAGCGGGATCTGCTGCCGGTGCTGTTGCCGGCGATTCTCGCACTGGCGATGCTGCCGCTGATCGGATCGGGCAGTTCATGGATGACGCTGACGGTGGCGAGCCTCGCCATGGGCATGATGATTTTCATCATGGCCTCCGGTCTGACGCTGGTGTTCGGCCTGATGGACGTGCTCAATTTCGGTCACGGCGCCTTCATCGCGGTCGGCGCCTATGTCGCAACCCTGGTGCTGCTGCCGCTGGCGCCTTACGTGCAGGCCGACTCGCTGCTGACCAATCTGGCGGTGCTGGCGCCGGCTGCACTTGCCGCGATGGCGGTCTCCGGCGCGCTCGGACTTGTGGTCGAGCGCGTGCTGATCCTCCCGGTCTATGGCCAGCACCTCAAGCAGATCCTGATGACGACGGGCGGGTTGATCGTCGCCGAACAGGCGCTGTACGCGCTGTGGGGACCGCAGATCATCCCGCTGCCGCTGCCGACGTCGCTGCGCGGCTCGTTCATCATCGGTGACGTCGCGATTGCGAAATACCGCCTGCTGGCAATGCTGGTCGGACTGGTGGTGTTCTGCGGCATTCAACTGGTGCTGAACCGCACCAAGATTGGTCTTCTGATCCGCGCCGGCGTGGAAAACCGCGAGATGGTGGAAGCGCTCGGCTATCGCATCAGGCGGCTGTTTCTCGGGGTGTTCATGGTCGGCTCCGGCCTCGCCGGGCTTGGCGGCGTGATGTGGGCGCTGTACCGCGAACAGGTGCACGCCTCGATGGGCGACGACCTCACGGTGCTGGTGTTCATCGTGGTGATCATCGGCGGCCTCGGCTCGATCGGCGGCTGTTTCATTGGCGCGCTGCTCGTCGCCATGGTCGCGAATTATGGCGGCTTTCTCGTGCCGAAACTGGCCCTTGTCTCCAACATCCTGCTGATGGTCGCGATCCTGATGTGGCGACCACGCGGACTCTATGCGGTGACGAGTCGATGATGATTCTCTCGGGCGATCCGCCGCGCAGCCGCGTTCTCTCCATTCTGCTCGTCGTCATCATTGCGGCGCTGGCGGTGACGCCCTTGCTGTTTCCCGGCGCCAAGGCGATGAACGTCGCCACCAAGATCTGCATCTTTGCCGCCCTGGTGGCGTCCTATGATCTCTTGCTCGGCTACACCGGAACCGTATCGTTCGCGCACACCATGTTTTACGGGATCGGCAGCTATTCGATCGCGATCGCGCTTTATTCCATGGGCCCGAACTGGGCGGCGGTGGCTGTCGGCGTCGCTGCCGGCCTGCCGCTGGCGATGCTGCTGGCGCTCGCGATCGGCCTGTTCTCGTTGCGGGTCGAGGCGATCTTCTTTGCCATGATCACGCTGGCGGTCGCTTCCGCCTTCCTGGTGCTGGCATCGCAACTGTCATGGCTGACCGGCGGCGAGGACGGCCGCAGTTTTCAGCTGCCGGAATTGTTGCGGCCGGGCACCATCCTCATCCCCCAGGATTGGTTCGGCTTCGCCGTCAATGGCCGCGTGCTGACCTACTATCTCATCTTCATCGCCTGCGCCGCGATGATTCTGGCGCTGCTGCGTGTGGTGAACTCGCCGTTCGGCCGGGTGCTGCAGGCGATCCGCGAAAACCGTTTTCGCGCGGAGGCTTTGGGTTTCCGGACCGTGTTTCATCTGACCTACGCCAACTGCCTTGCCGCCCTGGTCGCCGCCAGCGCCGGCATGCTCAATGCGTTATGGCTGCGTTATGCCGGGCCGGATACCTCGCTGAGTTTTGCCATCATGCTGGACATTCTGCTGATGGTCGTGATCGGCGGCATGGGTACGATCTACGGTGCGATCGTCGGAGCCGTGATCTTCATCCTGGCCCAGAACTACCTGCAGGCGCTGATGGGGGCCGCTTCCAACGCCGCCGCCGACGCAGGACTGCCGCTGCTGCCGGGACTGCTGCATCCGGATCGCTGGCTGCTGTGGCTTGGTCTGCTGTTCATCGCCAGCGTTTACTTTTTCCCGACGGGCGTGGTGGGAAGGTTACGGAATCCTTCTCGCAAACCGGCATGACGGCCGCAGCCACCCGTATTTCTACGGCCGGCGCGCGCCGTTAAGCCTTAAGTAACCGGATTTCCTAACCGGTATGCCATTTCTGCATTGTATTCATGTTCCCCGGGAGACGGGGAATGCGAAGACTGCTTGTCAATTTCCGTGGCGCGCTTGGATTGTTTCGAAAAGCCGCCACCGGCTCGCAGCACATGGCCATGCCGATTCTCCGAGGGCCGATCCTCTCGCTGATCCTCTGCGGCGGCCTCATCGTCGCGGCGATCAGCGTCGGCACCATGATGATGGCCGGCGAATTCCGCGAGCGGGCTCTGAGCAACCACGAGCGTGAACTCGAAAACACCGTGCTGTTGCTCACCCGTCACTTCGACCAGCAGTTCGAAGACACCGAGATCATTGCCAACGACGTGATCGCCAGGATGCAGTTTTCGGACATCGACTCGCCGGAGACGTTCCGGATCTGGATGTCGAGCCACGACTCCCACCTGGTGCTGAAATCCAAGGTCAGCGTCCTGTCCTACATCGGCGATGTCGGCATCTTCGATGCAGATGGCAAGCTGATCAACTCGTCCGGAACCTGGCCGCTGCCGTCCATCAGCATCGCGGGGCGGGCCTTCTTCAGGAATTTCAAGTCGGATGCAAATCTGAAAACAGCGGTCGTCGAGGCTTCCCGCAACCTGATAACCGGCAACTCCACCACCGTCATCGCCCATCGGGTGAACGGCGCGAACGGGGTCTTTCTTGGCGTGATGGCGCGACGAATCGAACCGGTCCATTTCGAGAAATACTTTGCGTCCGTCGCGCTCGGACGCGGCTCCGCCATTTCCATGTTTCATCGCGATGGAACGATGCTGGCCCGCTACCCTCATATTGACTCGATGGTCGGGCAGAAATTCACGAATGCGCCGCTGCTGGACAAGGTCCTGACCGCGGGCGGCCGCCAGACGCTGCGGGTGCAAAGTACGGTCGATAATATGCACCGGCTAGGCTCGGCGGCTGGCCTGGATCGTTTCCCGATCATCGTAGTCGCAACCACCACCGTCGAGGCCGCGCTGGCCGACTGGCAGGCGCAAACCAGGTTCATGGTTGCCGCCGCCGTGCTGTCCGCGCTGGTGATCGCTTTCGTGCTGTTCCTTATCATCCGGCAGGTGACCCGCCAGAACCAGGAATCGCGGCAGCGGTTGAGCCTGCAAAAACAGCAGCTCGACACCGCCCTGAACAATATGACGCAGGGCCTCGTGCTGTATGACGCATCGGCGCGCATCATCCTCTGCAACCAGCGCTACATCGACATGTACGGACTGTCGACCGACATCGTCAAACCGGGTTGCCACTTTCGCGACCTGATCCAGCATCGTCAGAACACCGGATCCTATGACGGCGACGTCGACGAGTTCTGTTCAGCCATCATGCGCAACGTGGCGCAGGGCAAGCTCACCCACATGAACATGGAAAGCGCGGGGCGGTCGTATCTGATCGTCAACAAGCCGCTGGCGCAGGGCGGATGGGTCGCCACGATCGAAGACACCACCGAGCGCCAGAACCTGCAGCAGGAGCGCGACCGCAATTATGCGTTCCTGCGCCAGATCATCGATCACATACCATCGCAGATCACCGTGAAGGATGCGCGCGATCGCCGTTACGTTCTGGCCAATCGCGTGGCCGAAGCGCAATTCGGCCGGTCGCGCGATGCCATCGTCGGCAAGACGGCGTTCGATCTATTCCCGAAGGCGGCCGCCGATGTCCTGTCGGCAGACGATGACAGGATGCTGCAATCCGCCGATGGCCTGTTTCGAGACGAGCATGCGGACCCGTGGCAAATCCAGGCGTCGAGCAAGCGCTTCATCACTTCAAGGCGCATCGGCATTTCGGATCAGGCCGGCGAAATCCGGTATATCATCAACATCGTTGACGATGTCACCGATCGCCGGCGCGCCGACGAGAAGATCGCGCACCTCGCGCATTACGACGCGCTGACCGACCTGCCGAACCGGGTGCTGTTCCGCGAGCAGATCGAACGCGAATTGCAGCGAACCCGCTCGGGCGAGCAGTTCGCCCTGCTCTATATCGATATCGACGAGTTCAAGGGCATCAACGACTCGCTTGGACACCATGTCGGCGATGAACTGCTGAAGGCGGTGGCTGACCGCATCCGGGGCTGCCTCCGCGAGGCCGACCTGATCGCGCGGCTCGGCGGCGACGAATTTGCGGTGATCCAGACCGGCGTCAGGAACGTCGGCGATGTCGTGGAATTCGTCACCCGGATTCACGAGTTGATCCGGCAGCCCTATCAATGCCTTGGTCACCAGCTCTCGACCGACGCCAGCATCGGCATCGCATTGGCGCCACAGGACGGCACCGATCTGGATCAACTGATCAAGAACGCCGACCTCGCAATGTATGGCGCCAAGGCCGGGGGACGCCGAACCCATCGCTTCTTTGAACCCGCCATGGATGCCTGCGCCAAGGCACGGCTCGCCATGGAGCAGGACCTGCGCCAGGCACTGGTCGATGGCGGCTTCGAAATCCACTACCAGCCGCTGGTCGACCTGCGCCGCGACGAGGTGACCGGTTGCGAGGCCCTGCTGCGCTGGCGCCATCCCGAACGCGGTATGATCTCGCCCGCCGAATTCGTCCCCGTGGCGGAGGATACCGGCCTGATCATCGAACTCGGCGAATGGGTGTTGAAAACCGCCTGCGCCGAGGCGGCTACCTGGCCGGATCATATCCGTGTCGCGGTCAACGTCTCGCCCGTTCAACTGAAGTGCCCGACGCTGGCGCTGAAGATCGCGAGCGCGCTGGCCACGTCCGGCCTGCGGGCGAGCCGGCTGGAAATCGAAATCACCGAGGCGGTGCTGATCCGCGACGACGAGACCGCGCTCACCATCCTGCATCAGCTGCGCGACATCGGCGTGCGCATCGCGCTGGACGATTTCGGCACCGGCTATTCCTCGCTGAGCTATCTGAAGCGCTTCCCGTTCGACAAGATCAAGATCGACCGCTGCTTCATCAGCGACATCACGGAAATCGACGGCTCGTCGGCGATCGTGCAGGCGGTGGTGAACATCGCAGCCTCCCGCAACATGACGACGACAGCCGAGGGCGTCGAGACGCTGGAACAGAAGCAACGGCTCCGCGCGCTCGGCTGCACCGAAATGCAAGGCTATTTATTCAGCGCCGCGAAGCCCGGCCCGGAAGTGAGGCCGTTGTTCGGCCCGCGCCCGGTGACGGTGACCGCCGTGGCGCGATGACCAGATTATTGATCGGTTGCCCGGGGATGGTTCGGGCCGCTGCATAAGAGCCGCCGCAATCGATTCAACAATGCGGCATGAGGGAAGGATACGAGATGGCTCCCGCAAGAGGCGTGGAGGTCGCACATGCCTATGCTGTGCAACTGATGCAGCATCTGGTCGTCCCGACCTTCGTCATCGATCCGCAGCGGCGGGTCGTGATCTGGAACCGGGCCTGCGAGCGGCTCACCGGCGTCGCCGCCTCCGAAGTCCTGGGGACGTCGCTGCACTGGCGTGCCTTTTATGAGAAGCGCCGCTATTGCCTGGCCGATCTGGTGGCACTCGGGCGGCAGGACAAGGTGGGCGACCTCTACCCCGAACATACCGCGCCGGAAGACAACCGCCTCGGCTCCAGCGCCGAGAACTGGTGCGTGATGCCGAGGCTGGGCAACCATTTATATCTGGCGATCGACGCCGGCCCGATCCATGACGAGGCCGGCAATCTGATCGCGGTGGTCGAAACCTTGCGCGACATGACCGACCAGAAGCGGGCGGAAATGGCCCTGAAGACGCTGGCGGCCAGGGACGGACTGACCGGCCTCGCCAATCGGCGCGCCTTCGATGAAGCACTGCAGATGGAATGGTCGCGCGCCCGGGGCAGCGGGAAGCCGCTGGCCCTGCTGTTTGTCGATGTGGACCACTTCAAGCTGTTCAATGATCAGCATGGCCATCAGAGCGGCGATGAGTGCCTGCGTGCGGTGGCAGGCGTCATACGGGAGAACGCCCTTCGGCCACTCGATCTGGCCGCGCGCTATGGCGGCGAAGAGTTTGCCATCATCATGCCCGGGACCGGACTGGAGGGTGCCTGCAGGGTTGCCGAGCGGCTCCGCTCGGCCGTCATCGATCTGCGAATCAAGCATGGCGCCGACGGCGCCGGTCCGTGGGTCACGCTCAGCGTCGGCGTGGCGACGCTGGTCGCCGGCAGCGATGTTGGGCCCGACGGGTTTCTCGGGCAGGCCGATCAGGCCCTTTATGCCGCCAAGCACCTGGGCCGAAACCGCGTGATCTCCGCCGACACCATGCTGGCCGATTTCGCCAGGCTGAGCCGCGGGAAGGACGGCCCGCCAAAACCGGTTCGCGTCGTCAAGCGGTAGCGCCGGCGCGGAGACGAGGGGCGGGCGCTGTCGCGGCGCCACCTCGCCTCTTCGCTCACAATGACCGCTTGCGCCCGGTCCACATCGCCTTCACCAGATTCTCCTCGTGCAGCAGGCTCGAGGCCACGACGCCCAGCACATGCAGCCCGGCAAGGACCAGCGTGCCGTGGGCGAGCGCCTCGTGCAGTTTCTCAACCCATTTGGCACCCCAATACGCATCCGTCGTCATCATGTAGCCGGTGACGGCCGTGCCGATCAGCGCGGCCATCAAAGCGACGATCATCACGCCACCGGCGGGATTGTGGCCGAGATAGCGTGGCGCCTTGAAGCTCGCGACGTCCCGCAGATAGGTCAGCACCTGCCGCGGTCGCCGCACAAAACTGGAAAACCTCGCGTGGCGAGGGCCGATCGCGCCCCAGACGAGACGAAGCGCCAGCAGAATCGCGATACCGTAGCCGGCCGCGATATGCACGCCTTCATTCTCGTCGCCGCTGACGAAGGCGGTGACGAACAGCGCCAACAGCGTCCAGTGGAAGACCCGCACGAACGGGTCCCACACCTTGACCGTTGCCGGTGGCGTGGCGCCGCCGGCTTCGATCGCCTGATCCGTGAATGCCATGGTCGGACCGTTACAGCTGGCCGACGATGGCGGCGGTGGTCGGATCGACGAACAGTTCAACGCGGCTGCCGTTCTTGTCGATGGTATAGAGCTCACCGCAAGCGGCCTTCAACTTCGCTTTCTGAACCCTGTAGCCTAGCGACTCGACCTTGGCCTGGATGGCATCGAGGGAGAGCCACTGGCTTTGCGGCGCGGAGGTACAGGGGCGCCCGAGGCTGCCGGCGCTGGCGAAGGTTGCCGTGGCGAGCAGGATGGCGGTGGTGAACATTGCAGTCTTGATCATGGGAAGTCTCCGTAATAGCCGCCTGCCCTCGCGGAGCATGGCGCTGCTGTGAAATTCAGGGGATCGATCCCGCTGGGACGCCTTTTGATCCATGTCATCGACCGGCCGGCGTCCCATCGGTAATGGTGGCTTGATGATGGTCAGTTGTGGCGACGGCCGTGTTCCCACCGCTCATCGTGGCGCTCGTGAGCTTCGTCGTGACGTTCGCGCTGGCCGCGACGGGCCTCGCGGTGTTCCCTGCGGGATTCGAAGCGGCGCTCATGCGAGTATTCTTCGCCACGCATAGCGGGTGCCGCTGGCTGGCTCACCTCGATGGAGTTCTTCTGCTCCGTCGCGGTGTCATCACTGGCCTGCGCCAACGCGCCGGTCCCGAACAGGGCGATAAGGGTGCCGAACATGATGGTCTTGCGCATGGGGTATCTCCTGGCTTGCGTCCCGGCCGCCTATCCGGCCAGCGACGGGACGCACTATCGGCCGGCACCGCTGACAGCCGGCTGTTGACCGATGTCAGCGAATTGTCAGCCGGTTCGTGCTCATTGAGGCCGAAAGGAAACGGGTCGGTCATGCGGTTGAATGCGAAAGCAATGGCAATTGCGCTGCTGTCGGCGCTGATGGTGTTCGCAGCGGCGCGGGCCGACGACGATCGCGACCATGACGTGGCGCGGCGCGCCGTCGAGCGCGGGGAGATCAAGTCGCTCGCCGAGATATTGCAGGCGGTACGCGACAAGCTGCCCGGCGAGGTCACAAGCGTGAAGCTCGAACGCGAGCGCGGACGGCTGGTCTACGAATTCCGGGTCGTCGGCGCCCGAGGACGCCTTCTCGAAGTTTATGTCGATGCGGCTTCAGGCGAGATCGGCCGCACCCGGGAGAAATGATGCGCGTTCTGCTGGTCGAAGATGATCGAAAGATTGCCGCCGATGTCGGCCGCGCGCTGCTGGCTGCGGGTTACGTGGTCGACCGGGAAAGCCAGGGAGAGGAAGCATGGTTCCGCGGCGATACCGAAGACTATGCCGCAATCATTCTGGACCTGGGATTACCCGGCATGGACGGCCTGGCCATTCTCAAGCGTTGGCGGGCTGCCGGGCGCACCACGCCGGTCTTGATCCTGACGGCGCGCGGAAGCTGGAGCGAGCGCGTCGACGGCATCGATGCCGGCGCCGACGACTATCTGCCGAAGCCGTTTCAGATGGAGGAACTGCTGGCGCGGCTGCGCTCCGTCGTGCGCCGCTCGGCCGGCCGCGCTTCCTCGGTGGTGACGATCGGCGATCTCGCCATCGACGAGCGGCAAATGAAAGTCAGCGTGCGCGGCGTCCCGATCAACCTGTCGGCGCTGGAATATCGTGTCGTCGCCTATTTGATCCATCAACGCGGTCGCGTCGTGTCGCAGCTCGAGCTCAGCGAAAACATCCATGGCACCGACGACGCCAATGATTCCAACGCCATCGAGGTTCTGGTCGGCCGGCTGCGCCGCAAGCTCGGCGTCGATCTGATCGAGACCCGGCGCGGTTTCGGCTATCTGATACCAGAGTCGGTCGGATGAACCGGAACTCGCTGCGGCTGCGCCTGGTCGCCGGCGGTATCGCCGCGATCATCCTCGCCCTGGCGCTGGCCGGAATGGGTCTGACGCTGCTGTTCGAACGCCATGTCGGCCGCACCGTTTCCCAGGATCTCGACGTCCATCTGAAGAAACTGCTGGCCGGCCTCGAAGTCGACGCCGACGGGCACATCGTCGTCACCGGTGGTCCCGCCGATCCCCGATTTTCCGAACCGCTATCGGGGCTGTATTGGCAGGTCGCCGACGACCGCGGCCAGACGCTGCGGTCGCGCTCGCTGTGGGATTCATCGTTGCTGCTGCCGATCGACGAACCGGCCGCCGACGAAGTGCATCGCCACGAAGCGGTAGGCCCGGCCAACGGGCGGATGCTGATCGCCGAGCGCCGGGTCCGGCTCGATATCAAGGGACGCGAAACTCCCGTCACGGTCGCGGTCGCGATCAATGCCGCGCATGTAACGGCGGCGACGACCGCGTTCGCGACCGACCTCGTGACGGCACTCGGCCTGCTCGGGATCGCACTGGCGGCGGCGACCGCCGTGCAGGTCGGGCTGGGGCTGCGGCCACTCGACCTGCTGCGGCGCGGCGTTGCCGATATTCGTGCCGGCCGCGAACTGCGGCTTGCCGCAGGTGTGCCCGACGAAGTGCGACCGCTGGTCGATGAAGTCAATGCGCTGCTGGCGGCCCGCGCCGAGGAAGTCGAGCGCTCCCGCCACCGCGCCGCCGATCTCGCGCATGGCCTCAGGACGCCGCTGGCCGCGCTTGCGGCCGATGCCGGCCGCCTGCGCGAGGCGGGGCAATCGGCCGTGGCCGACGGAATTGATGAGGTGATCGGGACCATGCGTCGCCATGTCGACCGCGAGCTCGCGCGGGCCCGGCTGCAGGGCGCCATGCGGTCCCAACCGGGCGCATCGACAGCACTTGCGCCGCTGGTTCGCTCGCTGATCGCGACTTTGGTGCGGACACCGGAAGGTGCCCGGATCGCTTACGAAATCGCGATGACGGAACAAGTGACGGTGCCGTTCGATCGCTCCGATCTCGCCGAGGCGCTGGGCAACCTGCTCGAGAACGCCACGCGCCACGCCCGCAACCAGGTCCGGATCGCGGCCGGGGCTGACGGCCTTGGCGTTGCCGTTGAGGACGACGGCAGCGGCATTGCCGAAGCAATCCGTCCAACGGTCCTCGCGCGCGGCGGGCGGCTCGACCAGCGAGGCGGCGCCGGGCTCGGGCTTGCGATCGTGCAAGACGTCGTCGAGGCCTATGGCTGGACCCTGAGGCTCGATACCTCGGATCTCGGCGGACTGCGTGCCACGATCCAGCCGAATGCCTCGACAGGCCAGGCCGGCTAGCGCGCCTTCATTGGAAGGGACTGGCGGACGTCAGCTATTCAAGCCAGCGCTTGCAGGAACCTGCTGAAAGGCAGCCGGCTGATGGTTTCCTTGCAGCGACGCCATTCCCTCAAGGGCGCTTCGGCCGACCCCTGGCGCGATACCGCGAGATATTCACTGCGCAAGATGATGTTCACGACTTCGCCCGAACCGCTTTCGCCTGCCGGAACGACGTAATCAAAAGCGTGGCGGCTGTAGTTGCCGTCGATTTGCCTGCCGCCCGGCGTGGTGACCTTCTCGGCGTGGATCGACATCCGCATGCCGTCGGTGCTGCACCAGTCGCCGTCGATGGCGTCAGCGCGGCCGACGCCGGTCTGCAGCAGCACACCCACTGCGGAAAGCAGGATCAACAAACGCGCGGACATCGGCGCCTCCCTCGCAAAGGGGATCTGTGCCGGCATTTTGCCACAGACAGGATACGCCTGCATCAGGGCATTTTGCGTTAGGATGAGACAAGCGACACCCGGCTCTGCACTGCCCGCTTGGGCGGACCGGTTCTTCCACTCTTCCACGAAAACGAGTCCATCCATGGCCAATATCGAATCCCGACTCACCGCGCTCGGCCTGGTCCTGCCGCCGGCCTTTAGCCCGCCGCCCGGCATGGTCCTGCCTTTCGTCCATGTTCGCAGGATCGGAAACCGCGCGGTGATCGCCGGGCATGGACCGCAGAGCCCGGAAGGAACACTGGCAAAACCGCTCGGCAAGGTAGGAGCCGAGGTGAGCCTCGAGCAGGGCTATCTCGCCGCGAGGCTCACGGCACTGTCGATGCTGGGCTCGCTCAAGCGCGCGCTCGGCGAGCTCGACCGCATTTCGCACTGGGTGCGGATTTTCGGCATGGTCAACTCGGCGCCCGGCTTCGTCCAGCAACCCGCCGTCATCAACGGCTTCTCCGACCTCATTCTCGAACTGTGGGGGCCTGAGGCCGGCGCCCACGCCCGCAGCGCGGTGGGCATGGCCGAGTTGCCGTTCGGGATACCGGTCGAAATCGAGGGCGAGGTCCAGATCGCGGATTAGCCGCAAATTCATATGATTGTCGGGCAGATCGTCATAGGATCGGCAATCGCCCGTCCCTCCAGCTTCGAAGCAACCGCATGCAACCCGTTTCCATCCTTCTGAACATCTTCTGGATTCTGCTCGGCGGCGCGTGGATGGCGGCCGGCTGGATCATCGCCGCCGTCGTCATGGCCATCACCATCATCGGCCTGCCCTGGGCCAGGGCCGCTTTCAATATCGCGGTCTATACCCTGCTGCCGTTCGGCTCCCGCGCGGTGCGCCGCGACGAGGTCACCGGCCAGTCCGATATCGGTACCGGGCCGCTCGGCATGATCGGCAATCTGATCTGGCTGGTGCTGGCGGGCTGGTGGCTGGCGCTCGGACACCTCGTCACCGCGGTCATTCTGGCCGTGACGATCATCGGGATTCCGTTCGCGTGGGCGCATGTCAAGCTCGCCGGCATCGCGCTCTGGCCGATCGGCAAGGTGATCGTGCCGGCCTAGACTCTGGCTTCGGGCGCCTCGATCATCGACAGCTCGCGGGCCCAGTATGGCCTCACCAGAACCTTCAGACCGGCCTCGAACGGAAGAACACCGACCGGGCGCGAATCCTGGGTAATCCTGATTGCCCAGTTTCGGGGAACAACCCGATGCTCCTGGAAAAGCCGCTGAATGATGCCGGCGGCAAACAGCGTGGCATCGATATCGTCGCCCAATGCCGCCCCGTCATGGCCATGGCCATCGATGGGGATGATCGGATCGCAGACCTGAAATCTGTAAAACGGCATGAGATATCGTTACCCCAAACGTTGCGCTGCTGCTTTGACGTCGATCAAACCTTTCCGGTTCACCCGGCGGGGCCATGCCCGGAAGAAATAATCCGGGATTATTGGCGGGCGGTCAGGCCCTGCGCCCCGTTCGTTCTACGCCGCCAGCCGGCCGCGGTTGTTCTCGGCCAGAATGGGGCGGATCAGCCGGCCGAACCGTTCGGCTTCCTCGTCATGCAGATAGCCCGACAGGCAGAATGAATGGCAGCCGGCATCGATGAACTGCTGCAGCGTAGCGGCACATTGGACGGGATTGCCGACCACCGCGATGCCGGCGCCGGGCCTCACCTTGGTGATGCCGGTCCACAGATGCGGCATCAGGAGATCGCCATGCTCGCGGGCCAGTTCCTGCACGCGCCGGTTGGCTTCCGACTTGTTGTAGAGCGTCTTCATCTCCTGCTTCTGCCGCTCGGTCGCATGGCGCACCAGCGCGTCGGCGGCTTCCCACGCATCCGCTTCGTCTTCGCGGCAGATCACCTGCAGCCGCATGCCGAAGCCGATGGCTTTTTCCCGGCCATGCGCCCGCGCCAACTCCCTGATCTCCGCGATATTGGCGGCGATGCGCTCCGGCAGGTCGCCCCAGAACAGATGCACGTCGGAATGCTTGGCCGACATCTCCCAGGCCGGCCGCGAGCCGCCGCCGAGATAGAATTTTGGAAATGGCTGCTGCAGCGGGCGCGGGCGGATATGCGCACCGGACAGAGTGTGGAATTTGCCCTCGAAATGCACCGGGCCGCGGGTGGTCCACAATGCCTTCAGGATGGAAACTTCCTCCTCCATCAGCGCGTAGCGCTCCTCCTTGGCGTAGCGCACGCCCTCGCCCTCGACTTCGCTTTCGTTCTGGCCGGCAATCAGGTTGATGCAGATGCGCCCGCCGGACATCTGGTCGAAGGTCGAGATCATCTTGGCCAGCAGCACCGGATTGATGTAGCCGGGCCGGGCCGCGATCAGCGGTTTTATCCTGGACGACCGCGCCGCCATGAACGCGCCGGTGATCCAGGCCTCCCAGCACACCGAGCCGACCGGGATCAGCAGATACTCAAAGCCCGCGGCCTCGGCGGCCTGCACCACGCGGTCGCACAATTCGGGCGACCCCGGCACCTGGGCCTCCGGCACGCCATAGGCCGTGGTGTCGCCGTGCGTGGGCAGGTACCAGCCGAATTCGAGCGGACGCATGCAGTTTTCTCCCTGAAGGCGGCTTCGCCGCGCAGTTTTCTCAGGGGCAGTTTACAGCCTGGGTCCGGCGGGACAATCGGGTATCGCCCTGACGGCTCTGGGCCAATCGGCCGGTCCAAAAGCCTCAGGAGACGCTGACCGTCTCGCGGGATTCGGTCGAACGGACACGCCGTTCATCCACCAGATAGTTCGTCAGCAGTGCGCCGGCCCACATGGCGGTGAGCGCGACCCAGGATGTCAGGGCAAAGATCGCCCCGCCTGTGACTCCCGCGCCGACGGCACAGCCGCCGGCCAGCATGCCGCCAAAACCCATCAGCGCCGCGCCGAACAAATATCGGCCCATGCTCGGCCCGTCCTGAAAGCCCTGGATCTTCCATTCACCCGCCAACAGCGCCGCAAACAACGAACCGGCGAACACGCCGGGAACGAGGCCGACATCGAATCCCAACTGCAGGGATGGAGAATTGATCAGCCCCATCAGCGTATCGGCCGACGGCCCGATGAAACTGATGCTCTTGACCTGAACGAGATTGAACGAGGATTGTGAAACATGGAAGGTAAACAGCCAGCCGGCGGCGACCGCAAGGCCGACGCCGACGGCGCTGGCGCCGGCAACAAGGCCGACGCGGGCACGCCGCGCCAGCCACAGCGCGCCGCCGAGCCCGAGCATGCCGAGCAACATGCCCGTCACTGCGCCGGCGTCCACGAATGCAAGCAGATTGCGCGACGGGCCACCCTGCACGGTCCAGAGTTCAGACAGCGCCTCCCGGACCGGCGCCAGAACCCCTCGCAGCGAGGCCTGGCCGACGACGGTGAGGACGAGCCCGGAAATCAGGGCCCGAAGATTCCCGGTCGCCGACAGAACCAGGAGCCGGCTGGCACAACCGCGCGCCAGGATCATTCCGGCGCCGAACATCAAGCCGCCGATCAGGCTGCCGGAAAGGCTGCCTCGCGCGGCGAGCTGGCGGGCGCCGCTGACGTCGAGCCAGCCGAAGGCGATGAGCGCGTTGGTGACGGCAACAGCGGCAGAAAACACCAGCAGCCAGATGGCGAATTTCGAGCCGGGCCGCGCATGGGAGAACTCGATCACGGCGGATCGCAGGCAGAACTTGCTCGACTGCGCGCAGGCGCCGAACAGCATTCCGATCAGCAACCCACCTGCGGCAAGAACCACCGGATCGCCAGCCAGATCGATCAGCCATTGCAGATACACGCCGTTCCAGCCTTTCGTCGACCGGTGACCATTCCGCGATGGGACAGGATGCCGGCAAAACAGCCGCCGGGCATTGATATGGCGCAACGAAGCGCCTGGTTCAGCCCTTGCAGGACCGTTGCCGGCTCACCCTGCCGGTTTCAGGGGCAGATATAGCCGGCGCCGCTCGGATTCTTGAAGCAGCCCACCGATTCCGGCAGCAGGTGCTTGGGCAGCCACAGCACCACTTCGGGGAAGAAGATGCAGGACGCGATGGCGGCGAGGAACACGACGTAGATCGGCAGCGACGCCACCATGGCCTTGCCGAAGCGCACGCCGACGAATTTCGACGCCATCAGCAGCGCCAGCCCGTAAGGCGGCGTGATCAGCCCGAACGCCAACGTGACGATGATGACGACGCCCATATGCACCGGATTGATATCGGTGCTCTGGGTGAGGTCGGTGATGATCGGCATGAAGATGATGATGGCGGGTATCGCGTCGATGAAGTCGCCGACGATGACGAACAGCACGACCAGCAACAGCATGATCATGAAGGGATCGCCGCCGGCGGCCGTCGATATCCAGCCGGACACCACCGCCGGCCCGCGCAGATAGGCCAGCATCCAGCCGAACACCGAGGCGGCGCCGATGGTGATCAGCGGAATGGAATAAAGCAGCCCGGTCAGCGCCATGTCGCGCGGCAAGTATCTGATATGGCCGGGATTGAGCAGCGGGATCGCCACGAACAGGATGTAGGCCACGGCGATGATGCCGGCCTCGGTCGGGGTGAACTGGCCGGTGAGGATGCCGCCCATGATGATCAGCGGGATCATCAGCGGTATCGCCGCTTCCTTTGTGGCGGTTGCGAACCTGCCGAATGTCGCCCGCTTGTGCCTGAGACCGACTGGCCCGAAGAAATGGCTGTAGATCATCAGCCCGATGCCGACGAACACGCCCGGCACGACGCCGCCGAGGAACAGCCCGCCGATCGAGACGTTACCGGTCGCGCCGTACACCACGGCCATGATACTGGGCGGAATGAGGTTGGCCATCGTGGAGGCGGAAGCGATCAGCGCCGCGGTGAAGGCGAGGTCATAGCCTTCCCGCTTCATCTCCGGCGCCAGCGTGCGCGACAGGATGGCGACGTCGGCGGCGGAGGATCCCGATATTCCGGCGAAGAACATGCTGAAGATCGTCACCACCTGGGCCAGGCCGCCACGAAAATGCCCGACCATGGTTTGCGACAGCGTGATCATGCGGCTGGTGACGTTGGCCGAAGTCATGAGATCGCCCACCAGCAGGAAGAACGGCACCGCCAGCAACGCTTCGGTGTCCATGCCGTTGAAGAGCTGCGCCATCATCGAGGCGAGGCTGACCGGGGTGAGCGCCGTCACCACCAGCACGGACGCGATCAGGGCAAATGCCACCGGCACGCCCATATAGCCGAGGAACAGGAACAGAAATCCCATCAGGAAGATGAGCCCGCCATTGGCCGTCACAGCGTCTTCCTCTTCTCGTCGGCGTGCGTCGTACCGGCGAAGCCGTGTTTCCAGCCGTTGACCATCTGCTCGACGATGAAAATGGCGACCAGCACACCGCAGATCGGAATGGCCGCATACAGGCTCGACAGCGGCGTCATCGACGGCATGCGCAGGCTCTTGAAGCCGTCGAGAAAGTTCAGGTAGCCGAAATAGATCATGCAGAACGCGACGCCGAGCACGACCAACCGGTTGAACATCTCGAAGAACAGCCGCTTGTTGCCGGTCAGCGATTCCGCCAGTACCGCGAGATAGAGGTGGTCGTTGCGCCGCGTGGCTGCGCCGACGCCGATGAAAATGCCGTAGATGAAGAAGGTCATGGTCGCCTCCTGGAGCCAGAGCCAGGGATGACCGATGGTGCGGGTGACGACATCGCACATCACCAGAACTGAAAACCCGGTGATGGCGACGCCGCACAGAATCATCAGGACCTGTTCGAGCCAGTCGAGCGCACGCCACTTCAGGTAGCGCTGCTCCTCCAGGACGAGGCTGTTGAATCCGCGCATGATCTCTTCTCAAATCCGGATTTCGGGGACGGCGAAGCAGGGAGCGACCTCGCTCCCTGCTTCGTCAACGCGCTGCCTATTTGACGTTGCGTACCAGACCGAGGACCTTGACGGCGTTGGGACCGAGGTCGGACGCCAGCTTGTCCTGGATCGGCTTGCTGATCTGCGCGAAGCCTGACTTGTCGACGGTCTTGACGACCTTGACGCCGATCTTCTCCAGCTTGGCCTGCGCTTCGTGCTCGAGCTTGAAGGCCGCGGCCGGCTCGTTGCGGCTGACCTCGTCGGCGGCTGCCTGCACCCATTTCTTCTGCTCGTCGGTGAGGCTGCTCCACACCTTGTCGCTGACGAACAGCGCGGCATTGTTGGCTTCGTGTTCGGTGAGCGAGAGAACCGGCGCCGGTTCGTAATGCTTGTTGACGAGGTAGTTGTTGATGCCGTTTTCGGCCATGTCGACCACGCCGGTCTGCAGCGAAGTGTAAACCTCGCCGAACGGCATGTGCACCACCTGGGCGCCATAGGCCGGGAACAGCGTGTCCTCGGTGACGGTTGCCTGCACGCGAACCTTGACGCCCTTGATGTCCGCGACCTTCTCGACCGCCTTCTTGCCGTACATGTGCCGCAGGCCCTGCGATCCCAGCCCGAGCATGTGCGCGCCCTTCATCTTGGCCGCGTACAGCTCCTTCATCGCCGCGATCACGGCGGGATCGGCCAGCACCTTGATGGCGTGGGCTTCGTCGCGGAAGATGAAGTGAAGCGAGAATACGCCGGACTCCGGCTGCGCGGTCGAGGCGTTGGCGGTCGACAGCATCACGAAGTCGATGTCGCCGGTCTGCACCTTCTGCAGGGTCTGCGCCTCGGTGCCGAGCTGGGCGCCGGGATACTGATTGATCGAGAGCGTGCCCTTGCTGAGTTCGCCCAGTTTCTTGTTGAACATTTCGGCGCCGATGCCGTAGCCGCTGTTCTTCGGCTGGTCGTAGGCGAACGAGAACTCGCGCTTCTGCGCGTACGCGGCCGTCGAGGCCATCGCCAGCGCGGCGCCGAGCAGAATGCCGCGCGCAAGCGGCAGATACCGTGAAACGGACATTGACTTCCTCCCCTGCTGTCGCCGCTTTTTCGCGGACTGATGGTTCGCCGGAACACGGGCCCGGCGGCGGCAGTATCAACCGCCCTTCCGTTGTACACAAGATAGTTTTTTAGATTGTATACTGTTCGCACTGATGGCAGATTGCAGCCATGGCGACCGCTCGTATTTCCAGCAAACCGGCGTCCCGCAGGGATGCGTCGAACTCGCCCGCGGTGACCGAGCCCCAATCGCGCCAGCCGTCGATCGCCGACCTGATCGTCCGCAAACTCGAGGAAGACATCGTGCTCGGCCGGCGGCACCCGCGCGAGCGGCTGGTCGAGCAGGACCTGTGCACGGATTTCGATACCCACCGGGGCGACGTCCGGCTCGCGCTGTTCGAGCTGGAGAAGATGGGCATCGTCGAACGGATCCCGAACCGCGGCGCGATCGTGCGCGACCTGAAGCCGCGGGAGGTCGAGGAGATCTACGACGTGCGCGAGGAACTCGAGGTCATGGCGGTGCGCATCCTGCCGTTTCCGGTGCCGGACGCGGACCTCGCCAGGCTGGCGGCGATCCAGCACGAGCACGGCAAGGCGGTCGATAGCGGCGACCTGCTGGCGGTGTTCCACAGCAATGTCCAGTTCCATCGCGCGTTGTTCGGCCTGTGCGGCAACACCAGCCTGATCGAAACCATCGAATATCTGGCGCAGAAAGTCTCCGGCATCAGGTCCTATGCGCATGCCAAGCCGGAGGCGCTGAACGACTCCCGCCGCGATCATATCGCCATGATCAAGGCGCTGCGAAATTCGCGACGCGACGACCTGATCGAGCTGACGCGCCGCCACCTCAAGCCCGCGGTACGGGCCTATATCGATGCCTACCGGCGACGCTTCGGTGACGGCGGCTCAGGAGCCTGAGCGCACCGCGCCGGTCTCGCGCGGCCGCGCCGATTTCACGTCGTCAATCCCTTGAGCCGCAGCATGGCAACCGGGCGTTATCGCGTCGTTGCCGTATTGGCGGTGGCGAGGATGGCGGCGATCGCCGCATTGCCTTCCGCCTCCAGTGCCTCGATGGCCTCGCGGGCCCAGAGATAGGACGCATCGTAAATCTCGGTATGTCGCTCGAACTCGGTGACGCCGATGTCGGGCGAGAACGGCGGCCGCATCACATGATCGTGCGGCGCGGTCGGCAGCGTATCGTAGCGCTGATGCGCCACCAGGCTACGCCACAGCACGTTGACCGCGCTCGGCGCCGCCGGCAGCAGCTTCTTGCGGAA
>NZ_JAURXB010000199.1 GCF_030654605.1 Bradyrhizobium sp. | reverse complement strand
CGCATGGGCCGACAGCCGGGTTTTCATCATCTCCAACCAGGCCGACGGCTACGGCGTCGACCAGTGCCTCGCCAGGGGCGAAAAATGCGGCGCCCACGCTGCCCGCTCCTACTGCCAGTCGCGGGATTTCGCCCAGGCGGTGTCGTACCGGCGGGTCGATCCCGATGAGATCACCGGGGCGATCCCCAAGGCGTCCGGCGGCAACTGCAGCCATGCCGGCTGCAACGAATACGTCGCCATCACCTGCCAGCGCTGACGCCGAGCCGCCAGGGCCTGCGGGCACCGCCGCCACACCGGCGCCCCGGAAACGACGTGACGCTGCCCCGAGAAGCGGCTATGTGGGGCCGCGTCGGCTGTGCTTTTTGGCCTGCGCGGACGTGGCTTGAATGGCTGGATATGGCTGAAACGTTGATTACCCCCTTCTCCCGCTGGATTCTGGCCTCTGCTACGCTGTTCGGCGCGGTTGTGCTGAGCGTTGGCGCCTCCGCGCAGATGAACCAGGGGCCGCCGCCCTCGCAGGGCGGCGTGGCGGCCAATCCGGTGTGCCCGCGGCTGGAAGCGCAACTGGCGACCATCGACCGCGGCGGCGGCAGCGGGGATCCGGCCAAGGAAGAGCAAATCCGCCGCTACCAGGAAGCCGCTTCCAAGCAGCAGGGCGAACTCGACCGCGTCACCTCGCAGGCCAAGCGGATGGGCTGCGACAGTTCCGGCTTCTTCTCGCTGTTCTCGGGCCAGTCGGCGCAATGCGGCCCGGTCAACAACCAGATCCAGCAGATGCGCGGCAATCTCGATCAGATCACCACGAGCCTCGAGCGGTTGCGCGGCGGCGGCTTCGGCGGCGCCGAACGCGAAAACCAGCGCCGCTCGGTGCTGGCGGCGCTGGCCCAGAACAATTGCGGGCCGCAATACGCCAATGCCCCGCGCGGCGGCGGCGGACCCGGCAACTTCCTCGACAATCTGTTCGGCAATAATGGCAACAGCAACGCGCCCGGCACCGATTTCGGTCAATTCGGAACCTACCGCACGGTCTGCGTCCGCAGCTGCGACGGCGCCTATTTCCCGGTCTCGTTCGCCACCGTTCCCGCCCGGTTTCCGGACGACGAACGCAGCTGCAAGGCACTTTGCCCGGCGACGGAAGCCACCCTGTTCGCCTACCGCAACCCCGGCGAGGACATCAACCAGGCGGTCTCGATCACCGGCCAGCCTTATTCCGCCCTGC
>NZ_JAURXB010000198.1 GCF_030654605.1 Bradyrhizobium sp. | reverse complement strand
CGGGTGATCCAAACCCGGCAACTCTGCGTTTTGACGATATGCAAACGCTGGCGCGACATCTCCCACCCAACGACGCTCTGGCCAGCGCGATGGCGATCCGGTACTCACGTCGGACACGCGTTGGCGGATCGGAGCGTTCGGGCGGCATGGCGAAGGAGACACCCAACGGCGCGACGTCGGACGCGGCGAGGTGGGCTGCCTTGATCGAAGCCGTTGCGACGCGCCGGGATCGCGCGGCGTTCGCGACCCTGTTCGAACATTTCGCGCCGCGGATAAAATCCTTCATGCGGCGATCCGGCGCCAGCGAGCAAAGCGCCGATGAATTCGCGCAGGAAGCCCTGCTTGCGGTCTGGTCGAAGGCGGGATTATTCGATCCCGCCAGCGTTGGCGCCTCGGCCTGGATATTCACGATTGCCCGCAATTTGCGCATCGATGTCCTCCGCCGTGAAAAGCGGGGCGGCAGGGACTATACGGTCGAGATCGACCCGGAGTTTCACGTCGATGAAGGGCCGCTGCCGGATGCAGGCCTGGCCGTATCACAGGTCGAATCGAGGGTCCGCGATGCCCTGACCCACCTGTCCGAGGATCAGCTGCGGGTGATCGAATTGTCCTTCTTTGACGAGAAGGCGCATGCGGAAATTGCGCAGACGCTTCAGATACCGCTCGGAACGGTAAAGTCGCGACTGCGGCTGGCGATGAATCGGTTGCGCGGACTGTTGGGTGACCTCTCATGACGATCCATCACCACCCCCCGGACGAGTTGCTGACGGCATTTGCGGCGGGCTTGCTCGATCTGGGCCAGCATGTGGCCATCGCAACGCACCTCGTCGGCTGCACGCACTGTCGCGATGCCGTGCGCACGATGGAGCATGTCGGCGGCGCCGTGCTCGCCGGCCTGCCGCCGACCGCGATGTCCAGCGGTGCCTTCGCCAGCGTCGCGGCGCGGCTGGACAGACTGGTCGCTCCCGCCTTGCCGCCACGACGCGCTGCGGGGCTTGCCGACATACCCGGTCTGCCGCCCTTCGTGCGCGAATACGCCGCCGGTCCATGGCGATGGATCGCGCCGAAGGTGCATTTGCGTCCCATTCAGCTTCCCGAAGCGAGCTCGACGCGGGTCTTCCTGTTGAAATCACGGCCGGGCACCAGAATGATCGAGCACACTCACACCGGTTTCGAAATGAGCTGCGTGCTGACGGGAAGCTTCGTTCATGCCGGAGGGCATTTCGGACCGGGCGATTTCGATCTCGGTGACGGCGATGACGATCACGAGATCATGATCGACTCCCAGGACGATTGCATCTGCCTGATCGCCATGGAGGGCGATCTCAAGCTGAATGGCATGATCGGCCGCCTGCTGCAGCCGCTGATCCGGATGTGATTTCGCAAGCCGCCGCAACAGGCATGGTTCCGACGGAAGACGTGACATGAGTTGGCTCCAACTGGCCTTGCTGGCGGCGGCGATGGCAATAGCGCTGTCGGCGATCATGGCCGTGGCCTGGCAGGTGCAGCGGACCACGGGACATACCGGCTGGATCGACGTCTGCTGGACCTTTGGAACCGGCATCGTCGCAGCGCTCGGCAGCCTGGCGCCGCTTGAAGCCGATCATTCGCCGGGCGCGCGGCAGATCATGGTCGCCGTCCTGATCGTGTTTTGGTCGCTGCGCCTCGGCGGGCACATTCTGCTGCGCACCCGCGAAGTCGGGGACGATCCGCGCTATCGGGACCTCATCATGCAATGGGGCGCTAACGCAGATCTGCGGATGTTCCTGCAATTGCAGTCGCAGGCGGCGGTCGGCCTGATCCTGGCGCTATCGGTAGCGCTTGCGGCCCATAATCCGCGGCCGAATCTCGGTTGGCAGGATTTCCTCGGGATAGCGCTGCTGGTCGGCGCGCTGGCCGGGGAGGCGGTGTCAGACTGGCAATTGCGCCGGTTCAAATCCGACCCCGCCAATCGCGGGCGGATCTGCGAGGCGGGGCTTTGGAGCCTGTCGCGGCATCCGAACTATTTCTTCGAATGGCTGTGCTGGCTGGCTTATCCTGTCATCGCGATCGATCTTTCGGGCGCCAACCCGCTTGGCTGGATCGCGCTCCTGGCACCCGCCTGCATGTATTGGGTGCTGGTTCATGTTTCCGGCATTCCGCCGCTGGAAGCGCACATGTTGCGAACCCGCGGCGAGCGATTTCGCGCCTTTCAGGCCCGCACGCGGGCGTTCTTTCCGTTCCCCAAGGGATGATCGGGGATCATCGACACATCGTCCGCAGGTCAGACCGTGAGCTTGATCGTCACCCAGAAGCCCGCCATCGCAGCGATGGCACCGAGCAGCGATCCCCAACCGGCGTCGATGAGGGTGAGTTGCGTAGTCCAGTTTCGCAGTGTCGCCTGGTTTGTCAGGTCGTATGTGATGTAAGTGAAGAAACCGAACAGCGCGCCGCCAAGCATCGCTTGCGCGATGCTGCCGGATTTCAGCGCCGGAAGGATGGCGAAATAGACCAGCCCGACCGGGTAGATCAGATAGAACGCTATTCCCGCCGGCAGGTTGACGGTCGCGAGCATGATATCGCCCAGTGTTGGGCGATAGAGCCGGCTCGCCATGGTTCCGAGCCATGCCATGTCGACAAACACGAAAACCACCAGGGTCGACAAATAAGCGGTGACATAAATCATGTTGGAATGCCCAATACTGGACCGACGCCGCGGCGGCATCGATCGGATCTGGTGAACGCAGGACTGTAACGAAGAAAATTCCTGCCTGGATCACGGCCTGATTCCGGGGGTAGGGCACCTGATCCGGATCGTGAGCATCCGTTCGCGCGCAGCGACCGTCGCGCCACATGAAATCTTGGTAAGGCTGTCGCGTCTTCCCGCCGCGTCAAAACTTCAAAAACCCCTGAAGTACAGGCCTAACTGGAGATTTGTCGTCTGACGCTGTCAGCAACAGCTCCGGGATAACGGGCGCAACAGGACTGTCCGCCCCGGCGTCGCCCGGCTAGGATGGCATCAGGGGTTCCAGAGGAAGCATCACAGCGGTGACCGTGTCGCAGGCCGTCTCGATCAGCGTCATCAGCGAACCGGTCGGGTGCCTCTCGCATCGCCGGTTGCCGGGTGTTGCGCCCGGCGGAGGGCGGACGTGAAACAACGCGCCGAGGTAGCCGTAAACGGCCTGCTGGCGGCCACCCCCGGCCGGGATCGTGTCGCACGATGGCTTGCCACGCTCTGCGTGGTCGTGAGTTCCGCGGGCTGCATTCTGACCAGGGATCTGCCCGACCCGGCGCTGGACGTCCCGGAAGGCTACAAGGCCGCGCGATTGAGCCGCGCCGACGCCCCGCCGACGCTGGACTGGTGGCGCGGCTTCCGTTCGCCGGAGTTGACCATGCTGATGGAGGAGGCCCAGACCGTCAATCTGGACATCGCGGCGGCGACCGCGCGCTTCATCCAGGCGGACGCCCAGGCACGCGTGGCGGGCGCGGCGCTGCTGCCGAGCCTCAGCGGCACGGGCCAGCAGAACTATGCCCGCACCTCGGGTTCAACCACCAGCGGATCGAGCAGTGGCGGACGCGAGACCACCCTTTACCAGGCCTCCCTCAGCGCCAGCTATGAACTCGATTTCTGGGGCAAGAACCGCGACGCTGCGCAGGCGGCGGAGGAGACCTCCATCGCCACCCGCTTCGATCGCGATGTGGTGGCTCTCACCGCGCTGGTCAGCGTCGCCAACGCCTATTTCCAGGTGCTGGCGTCACAGGACCGGATTCGCACCGCCGAACGCAACATCGCCAGCGCGCAGCGCATCCTCGACGCCATCAAGCAGCGCCTGAGCGCCGGCACCGGGACCGACCTCGACGTCGCGCAGCAGGAAGCTGTGCTGGCCAATCAGCGCGCCGCGGTGCCGACCCTGCGCCAGACGCTGGCGCAGAATGTCAACGCGCTAGCCACACTGGTGGCACGGCCGCCGGAAAGCGTGCGCGTCACCGGCGGCTCGCTCAACCGCATTTCGTCGCCGCGGGTGACGCCGGGCCTGCCGTCGGAATTGCTGACGCAGCGGCCGGATATCAGGCGCCAGGAAGCGCAACTCGCCGCCGCCACCGCCAATGTCGGCAGCGCCCGCGCGCAGTTCTTTCCCTCGATTCAGCTGACCGGCTCGGGCGGCTATCAGAGTTCGTCGCTGGTGTCGCTGTTCCAGCCCCACGCGGCATTCTTCAACGTCGTCGGCAGCCTGACGCAGCCGATCTTCGACGGCGGAAGAATCCTGGGCAATTTCGAATTCACCAAGGCGAGACAGGACGAACTGCTGCAGACCTATCGCAAGACGGTGATCCAGTCGTTTGCGGATGTCGACAACGCGCTGGTGGCGATCCGCGAGACCGCCAACCGTCTGCGGCTGCAGCGCGATGTCCTGGCGGCCTCGCGGCGGGCGTTTCAACTGTCCGAGCAGCAGCTGCGCGCCGGCACGGCGGACATCGTTACTGTGCTAAATACGCAATTGACGTTATTCCAGGCGGAAGATTCGCTGTCGCAGGCCCAGTTGGCCCGGCTGCTGGCGATCGTCAGCCTGTATCAGGCGCTGGGGGGCGGCTGGGAGCCCAGGATGGAAAGGCCGGTCGATGCTCTTTAAGCCGGATCTGGACAATGCGAAAACCACCGGCAAGAGCGTTGCGCGCGGCGCGGCCCGCCGCATCGTTTCGATTACGCTCACGCTCGTGATCCTCGGCGGCCTCGGCTACATCGCCTGGACAGCATTTCAGCAGAAGCAGACGGCCGGCCGCGGCGGCGGCTTGCCGCGCGATCTTCCGGTCCCGGTGCTGGCGGCGACGCCGCGTGTCCTGGACGTACCGGTCTATCTCGACGGCGTCGGCTCGGTCCGCGCGCTCAACAACGTGATCGTGCGCGCCCAGGTCGACGGCAAACTGCTACAGGTGAATTTCACCGAGGGGCAGGACGTCAAGAAGGGCGATGTGCTCGGCGAGATCGATCCTGTCATCTACAAGGCGCAGTACGATCAGGCCGTCGCCAAGAAGGCGCAGGACGAAGCGCAGCTTGCGAATATGCGCATCGATCTCGCGCGCTATCAGCAGCTCGCCGCCTCCAATGCCGGCTCCAAGCAGCAGGCCGACACCCAGCGCGCCGTGGTGGCGCAGCAGGAAGCACTCGTCAACGCCGACCAGGCCATGATCGACAATGCGCAGGCCACGCTCGGCTACACCAGGATCATCGCGCCGTTGTCGGGCCGCGCCGGGCTGCGGCAGGTGGATCAGGGCAACATCATCCGCGCTTCCGACGCGACCGGTCTCGTCATCATCACCCAGTTGCAGCCGATCGCCGTGCAGTTCAGCCTGCCGCAGCAGCAGATCGTGCGGGTCAATGCCGCTTCCGCCAGGGGCGCGCTGACCGTCGACGTGTTCGGCAATGACGGCGTCACGGTGGTCGACACCGGAACGCTGAAAGGCATCGACAACCAGGTCGATCCGACCACCGGGACGCTCAAGCTCAAGGCCGAATTTCCCAATACGAACTTCCAGCTGTGGCCGGGCCAGTTCGTCAACATCCGGCTGAAGGTCGAAACCCTCGCCAAGGCCATCGTGGTGCCGACCTCCGCCGTGCAGCGCGGGCCGGTGGGCACGTTCAGCTATGTCGTCAGCGCTGACGGCATCGCCACGGCAAAGCCCGTCGTGGTGACGCAACAGAACGAAACCGATGCCGTGATAGCAAGCGGACTATCGCCGTCCGACCGGGTGGTGACCACCGGTTTTGCCAATCTGTCCGATGGCGCCAGGGTCTTCATCGGCAGGGACGATCAGACGCCATCCGCCGATCTCGCCCCGCGCAAGCGAACACGCGCGCCGGACGCGGCCGGCAAGGACGGCGAGCGCCGCGGCAACAACGGCGAGGGCGATCAAAAGGGGCAGACGGGACCGGGACCGGCGGAGGGGAGCGTCAAGTCAGGCAGCGGAGCGAAGTCGCAGCCATGACAAAGCCATTCGTCGCCTGAATGTGTGACTTCGCCAGCGTGAGCGCGCAGCCATGAGCGTCTCGGAACCCTTCATTCGCCGTCCCATCGCGACCTCGCTGTTGGGGGTGGCGCTGCTGATTGGCGGCGCGCTCGGCTACTGGGCATTGCCGGTGTCGGCGCTGCCGCAGGTCGATTTCCCGACGGTGCAGGTGACGACGCAATTGCCGGGCGCCAGCCCCGACGTGATCGCCTCGCTGATAACCGCACCGCTGGAGCGCCAGCTCGGGCAGATCCCGTCGCTGTCGTCGATGCAGTCGACCAGTTCGTTCGGCGTCAGCCAGATTTCGCTGCAGTTCGATCTCAACCGCGACATCGACGGTGCCACCCAGGACGTGCAGGCGGCGATCAACGCCGCCGCCGGAATCCTGCCGAAAAACCTGCCTTATCCGCCTGTTTACGCCAAGGTGAATCCTGCCGACGCGCCTGTCATGACGCTGGCGCTGACCTCGGAGACGATTTCGCTGCGCGCCATGAGCGATCTCGCCGACACCATTTTGGCGCAACGCCTGAGCCAGATTTCGGGAGTAGGGCGCGTTGCGGTGCTCGGTGGCCTGAAGCCCGCGGTGCGGGTGCAGGCGGATCTGGCGCGGCTCGCCGCCTACGGCATCTCGATGGAGGATTTGCGCGCCGCGATCGCCGGCGCCAACGTGTCCGGGCCGAAGGGCTCGCTCGACGGCGCGCAGCAGGCCTACACCATCGCCGCCAACGACCAGATCGCGGCGGCGGAGGCCTACAAGCCGATCATCATCGCCTACCGCAACGGCGCGCCGGTCACCATCGGCGACGTCGCCATCATCGTCGACGGGCTGGAGAACGACCGCACCGGCGGCTGGTACCAGGGCACGCCGGCCGTCATCGTCGACATCCAGCGGCAACCCGGCGCCAACGTGATCGAGGTGGTGCGCCAGATCCGTGAAGCCATTCCGAAGGTGCAGCGCGCCATCCCCGCCGGCGTCACCCTGACCGTGGTCAGCGACCGCACCGTCACCATCCGCGCCTCGGTGCGCGACGTGCAGTTCACGCTGATCCTGAGCGTGGTGCTGGTGACGCTGGTGGTGCTGCTGTTCCTGCGCTCGCTGCGCGCCACCCTGATCGCGGGCGTGGCGCTGCCGCTGTCGCTGATCACCTCGTTCGGCATCATGTATTTTTCCGGCTTCAGCCTCGACAATCTGTCGCTGATGGCGCTGACGATCGGCACCGGCTTCGTGGTCGACGACGCCATCGTCATGATCGAGAACATCGTCCGGCACATGGAGAACGGCGATTCCGCGATGGAGGCGTCGCTCAAGGGCGCGAGGGAAATCGGCTTTACCGTGATTTCGCTGACGGTGTCGCTGATCGCCGTGTTCATCCCGTTGTTGTTCATGTCGGGACTGGTCGGGCGCATGTTCCGCGAATTCGCGCTGACCCTGACGATCGCGGTGGTGACGTCGGCGGTGGTCTCGCTGACGCTGACGCCGATGATGTGCTCGCGCATGTTGAAGCACGCGCACGAGGAATTCGCGGTCCCCGGCCTTGCCGCGGTGTCCCGCGGCATCGACCGCATGGTCGAGTTCTATCACCGCACCCTGCTGTGGGTGCTGCAGCGCCAGCGCGCGACATTGGTACTCACCTTCGTCACCATCGCCGCGACCCTGATCCTCTACGTCGTCGCGCCCAAGGGATTCCTGCCGTTGCAGGACACCGCATCGATCACCGCGGTGACCCAGGCCGGTCCCGACGTTTCGTTCGCGGAAATGCAGGCACGGCAGAGCAGGGCGGCGGCAGCGATCCAGGCCGACCCCGATGTCACCGGCGTCGTCTCGGTGATCGGCGCGGGCTCGGTCAACCCGACCACCAATGTCGGCCGACTGGTGATGACGCTGAAGCCGCGCGGCGAGCGAAAGGATGACGTCTCCGCGGTGATCCTGCGCCTCAAGGAACGGACGGCGTCGATCCCGGGCATGACGATCTATTTCCAGCCGGTACAGGACGTACAGATCTCGACCCAGGCGAGCCGCTCGCAATATCAGTACACGCTGACGGGCACCGACGCAGCACTCGTGAGCCTGTGGGCCAACAGGCTGGTGGCCGAATTGCGCCGGGATCCCCTGTTCCGCGATGTCTCGTCGGAGGCCCAGGATGGCGGCCTGCGCGCCTCGCTCGACATCAACCGGCAGCGCGCCGGCCAGCTCGGCGTCAGCATCCAGGCCGTCAACGACACCCTGAACGACGCCTTCGCACAGCGCCAGATTTCCACCATCTACGGGCAGGCCAACCAGTACCGCGTGGTGCTGGAGGCGATGCCGATGTACCAGCGCGATCCCTCGATCCTCTCGAAACTCTATCTGCCGGGGGTGGCCGGCGCGCAGGTGCCGCTGTCGGCGGTGGCGACCCTGACCCGCACCACCGCGCCGCTGGCGATCTCGCATCATGCGCAGTTTCCCGCGGTCTCGCTCAGCTTCAACCTGGCGCCGGGCGAGGCGCTCGGCGATGCCGTCAACGCCGTCAAGTCGATCGAGCAGCGCATCGGCATGCCCGGCAGCATCGTCGGCGTCTACTCGGGCGACGCCGCCGAATTTTCCAAGTCACTTGCCGGCCAGCCCTGGCTGATCCTGGCGGCGCTGGTCACCATCTACATCGTGCTCGGCGTGCTCTATGAGAGCTACATTCACCCGATCACCATTCTGTCGACGCTGCCGTCGGCGGGCGTCGGCGCCATTGTCGCGCTGATGTTGTTCGGCCAGGACCTGTCGGTGATCGGCTTGATCGGCATCATTCTGTTGATGGGTATCGACAAGAAGAACGCCATCATGATGATCGACTACGCGCTGGAGGCGGAGCGGCGCCAAGGCATGTCGCCGAACGATGCGATCGTGCAGGCCTGCCTGCTGCGATTTCGGCCGATCATGATGACGACGCTGGCCGCCTTGTTCGGCGCGCTGCCGCTGGCAGTGGAAAGCGGCACCGGCGCCGAACTGCGCTTTCCACTCGGCATTTCCATCATCGGCGGCCTGCTGCTGAGCCAGCTCTTGACGCTCTACACGACGCCGGTGATCTACCTCGCGCTGGACCGGCTCAATCGCCGGATCGAGAAAGCGGTGCCGCCGCCGGCGCCGGAATTGCCGTCACCGCCGGTCGCGGGAGCCACCGAGGGGATGCAGTAATGGCATCGATCTCGGAGCCGTTCATTCGCCGGCCGGTCGGCACCACCTTGCTGGCGATCGGGCTGTTTCTGGTCGGCATGGTGGCTTACGTGTTCCTGCCGGTGGCCGCGGTTCCCAATGTCGACTTCCCGATGATCCGGGTGTTTGCGTCGCGCCCGGGCGCCGATCCCTCGGTCATGGCGGCGACCGTGGCGGCCCCGCTGGAGCGCCGGCTCGGCGTGATTGCCGGCATCACCCAGATCACCTCGACCAGTTCGCTCGGCACCGCCAGCATCCAGCTGCAATTCGCCATCGGCCGCGACATCGACCGCGCCGCGCGCGACGTGCAGGCCGCCATCAACGCCTCGCTGGCGGATCTGCCGACCGACCTGCCTTCATTGCCGCGGTTCCGCAAGGCCAATCCGGCGGCGGCGCCGGTGTTCGTGCTGGCGCTGACCTCGAAGACGATCGCGTCGAACGCAATGTACGACGTGGCCGACACCGTGATCGCCCAGCGCATCTCGCAGGTGCCCGGGGTCGGCGAGGTGACGGTGAGCGGCGCCGACCAGCCCGCCGTTCGCATCGCGCTGAACCCGGTCGCGCTCTCCAATGCGGGAATTTCGACCGACGCGGTCAGGCTCGCCATCATCGGCGCCAATCCGCTCGGCCCGGTCGGAATTTTCAATGGCGACCGCCAGAGCGAGACGCTGTCGACCAACCCGCAGATGCGGACCGCGGCCGAATTTCGCGACATCCTGATCAAGAGTTCGAAAGGCAACTACGTCCGGTTGTCCGATGTCGCCGAGGTCGAGGACTCCGTGCGCAACAGCCGGTCGATCGCCTGGTTCAACAAACAGCCGGCGGTGCTGATTCAAATCACAAAACAGGGCGACGCCAACGTCATCGACACCGTCGATCGGGTGAAGGCGCTGATCCCGGAACTGAAGCAGTGGATTCCCGCCGGGGTGGAGATCTCGACCCTGGTCGATCGTACCGGAACCATCCGCGCCAGCGTGGCGGACATGCAGTGGACGCTGCTGGCGACGGCCTTCCTGGTCATGGTGGTGGTGTTTGCCTTCTTGCGCCGGATCACGCCGACGGTCGCGGCCGGCGTCGCGGTGCCGCTGGCGCTGGCCGGCACCTGCGCCGGGATGTGGCTCGCCGGTTTCTCCATCAACAATCTGACCTTGATGGCGCTGGCGATTTCGGTCGGTTTCGTGGTGGACGACGCCATCGTCATGATCGAGAACATGTACCGCAACCTCGAGCAGGGCATGAAGCCGTTTCAGGCCGCGCTCGAAGGCGCCAGGCAGATCGGCTTCACGGTGCTGTCGATCAGCCTGTCGCTGATCGCCGCCTTCGCGCCGCTGGTCTTCATGGACGGCGTCGTCGGCCGGCTGTTGCGGGAGTTCTCGCTGACCCTGACCTTCGCCATCGTGGTTTCCACATTGGTGTCGCTGACGATCACGCCGATGATCTGCGCGCATTACATCAAGGCTGCGACCTCCACCAACGCAACCTGGTTCGACCGCGCCGTCGAGGGCACGCTGTCGCGCATCGTCGCCTTCTACACGCGGACGCTGCGGGTGGTGCTGGGCTTTCCGTTCCTGACCCTGGTGGTGTTTTTCGCCACTATCGCGCTGACGGTGGTGCTCTATATCAAGACCCCGAAGGGCTACTTTCCGGTCGACGATTCCGGCTTCGTGATCGGCGCGACCCGGGCTTCGGCCGACACCTCGTTCCAGGCCATGCTCAAGCTGCAGCAGCAGCTTGCCGATATCGTGATGGCCGATCCGGCCGTTGCCGGAATCGGTTCGACGCTGGGCGGCCCCGGCGGTCCCGGCGGCGGCGGCGCCAATCGCGGGGTGATGTACATCAGTCTGAAGCCGCCGGAGCAGCGCGCGGGAATGTCGACCCAGATGGTGATCGACCGGCTGCGCAAGGATCTCTATCGCGTCGCCGGGATCCGGCTGTTCATGTTCGCGGCGCAGGACCTCCGCGCCGGCGGCCGGCAAAGCGATTCCGATTACCAGTACACGCTGAGCAGTCCCGATCTCGATCTCTTGCAGAAATGGGCGCCGATCGTGGCCAAGCGGATGGAGAGCGTCGAGGGGATCACCGACATTTCCAGCGACCGCGATCCCGGGGGCCTGCAATTGACGCTGGCGATCGACCGCAAGACCGCCTCCAGCCTCGGCGTTCGCGTCCAGGACATCGAAAACGCGCTCAACAATGCGTTCTCGCAGCGGCAGATCTCGATCATCTACACCCAGCGCAACCAGTACATGGTGGTGCTGGAGATCAATCCGAAATTCCAGGCCGATCCATCCAACCTCGAGCAGATATTCGTCGCCGGCGCCAATGGCGCGCAGGTGCCGCTATCCGCCGTAGTGCGCTATTCAAGGGGATTGTCGCCGCTCGCGGTCTATCATTCGCAGTCGTTTCCCTCGACCACGGTGTCGTTCAACCTGCAGCCCGAAGTACCGCTGGAGGTCGCCACCACCAACATCCAGCGCGCGGTCGACGAATTGCACATGCCCGAGGGCATCCGGGGCAGCTTCGATGGCAATGCCGGCGATTTCAGCAAGACCAGCGGGCGGCAGCCGCTGCTGATCCTCGGCGCGCTGGCGGCGATGTATATCGTGCTGGGGGTGCTGTATGAGAGCCTGGCCCACCCGCTGACCATCATCTCGACGCTGCCTTCCGCCGGGCTGGGAGCGCTGCTGGCGCTGCAGGTGACCAATACGCCGCTGACCGTGATCGCCTTCGTCGGCATCATCCTGTTGATCGGCATCGTCAAGAAGAACGGCATCATGATGGTGGACTTTGCCCTGGACGCCGAACGGAATCGCGGATTGTCATCTGCCGACGCCATTTTCGAGGCCTGCAGCGCCCGGTTCCGCCCCATTTTGATGACGACGCTGGCGGCCCTGTTCGCCGGGATTCCGCTGGTTATCGCCACCGGACCCGGCACCGAACTGCGCCGGCCGCTCGGCATCACCATCATCGGCGGGCTGCTGGTCTCGCAGATCCTGACGCTCTACACGACGCCGGTGATCTATCTGCTGATCGACCGGTTGCGGCGGCGCTGGTCATCCGAGCCCAAAGCGGTCGCGGCTCCCGCGGAATAGCCCCCAAAACGGCCTTTGCGTTGTTGAAGCGCGCGCCCGGCAAGCGTATAGCGGGCCCATGTCAAAATCCCCCGCGCCTGAAATGGCCGCCGCCGCGGAAGCGGTGCCGGAATGTCCGCGCTGCAAAAAGCCGATGCCGCTGTGCATCTGCGACAGCATCACGCCGATCGAGAGCAAGATCTCGCTGCTGATCCTGCAGCACCCGCAGGAGCAGGACAGGTTGCTTGGCACCGCGCGGCTGGCCGCGCTGCATTTTCCGAACGCGGTGCTCAAGATCGGCCTGTCGTGGCCGAGCCTGTCCAAGGCGCTGGGGCGCCGGGTGCTCGATCCTTCGCGCTGGGCGGTGCTCTATCTCGGTTCGGCCAAGGTCGCCGATATCGAAACCGACCGCGATATCGTCGCCATCGACCACAAGGGCCGGGCCGAGGAAAACCAGCGCGGCATCCTGAAGGATATCGAGGGAATCGTGCTGCTCGACGGCACCTGGAGCCAGGCCAAGGCGCTGTGGTGGCGCAACGCCTGGATGCTGAAATGCCAGCGCGTCATCCTTGGGCCCACGCAGCCGTCACGCTACGGCAAGCTGCGCAAGGAGCCGCGTGGCGACGGCCTGTCCACCATCGAGGCGGCGGCGATGCTGCTCTCGAGCCTCGAGAAGCGGCCCGAAATCGCGGAGACCCTGCACGCCAGTTTCGAGCGGATGCTGGCGCGATACCGGCAAGTGCAGGACACGATGCCGGAGATCGCGCCCAAGCCGAAGAAGAAGGATTACAGGCGGCGCAAGCGGGCCTGAGCAGCCTTGGTTGCCTATATCAGGCGGGCCGTATAAGAGATCGCCCAAGGGGCCACGTGGCGGAGTGGTTACGCAACGGTCTGCAAAACCGTGCACTCGGGTTCGATTCCCGACGTGGCCTCCATTAATATAATCAACAACTTATGACCTATTACTCAGGTTTTTCATGAATTTTCCACGGCGGCGATAGCCGGCCGTTGATTTGCGGTCCGAAGCTGATTCATGGTCATCGGCTTGGCGTGACGACGATCCGTTCAACGGTATCGCCGAAACCTTGATCCAGCACGGTTTCGGTGCGCGCGGTCTGCGGTTCGATCTTGCTGTCCCTCGACTGGATAATCAGAACCGTGCGTCCGGCTTTTTCAAACTGATCGAGATAGTTCCACTCCACCGGGCCGGAATGCGCGCGCCAGAGTTTTTTCAGACCTCCGTCGTAAGTCAGGCTATCCGCCGCAGTGGTCTGGGGAAACAGCCGAGCAAATTTCAGATCGGACCAGGCCAACCCGAACAGGACTGCCCAGGGTTTGTAGCCTGATCGATAGGCGCCGATAACAACGGGATTTTGATATCGCGCGATGACCTCATTGACCGCCTTCTCGTTCTCCCGGCGCAGCGCACGCTCATTTGCAAATGCCGAAGACATGTTCTGGATGGAGACGACAGCGATGATCGAGGCGACCATTGCTGCAACCACGTATGGCAATTGCCGCCTGGCAAAACGGCTGACTGCCCAAACGATGACGGGCGGTGCTATCGCCACCGCCGGCATCAGGTAATGGATCGCGTAATGTTTCAGGACGAGAAGTATCATCGTCCCCAGCGTCGCAGCGATGACGGCCGCCTTGAGTCGCTCGCCGGACCTCGACAACAGCATCACTGCCGTTACGGCAACTGCCGCGACCACCAGCAAAGGTTCGGCGGACGCGATCAGGCCAGCCCTTTCCGGTATCACGGCCCAGTCGATGAACCCCGCCGCGCCGTCGCCGTGACGACCTTCATGCGTGGCAATGGCGAACAGCCAGCCGAATACGCGTTTCAATTGGCTGATGATGGGCAGTAGAAGGAGAAATGCATACAGAGCGCTTGCCGATATCGCGATGAATATCGCCCGCGGCCGCCTGAGAAGCAGCGTCAACAGCACCAAGGGAAAGAAGTTCACTTTGCTGGCGATGCCAAGTGCGATGAAAAAGCCTGCCGCCCCGGCCCGTCGATCCGAACAGTCTCTGTCGGCAAACAAAACCGGTGTCAGGACACACATCAAGGCGGTTGCGGAAAGACAGAGAATGGCTTCGGGGGCGGCGTGGAAGACCCGGGGAAAAAGCGCTCCGAAAAGAAAATATCCCGTTTGGCAGGCAATGCCGGCCACCGCGAAGCCCGTTGCCCGGGCAATGGCGGCGCCGAGGCAATAGACCGCCATGCAATTCATGACCAGAAACGTCGTCATGATGACGCGGAGGTATTCCTCCGGATTGGTTGCAATGGATACCGGAAATGCCAGCGAGGTCAGCCCGGCCAGCCTTGCGATCGACCATGAAAGGATGCTGATCAGTCCTGTCAGGATATGGACCGGCGTTCCAGGATGGTCGGTGTGAGAAGGATTGTAACCCTTCATCAGGCCGGCACCGTTGAACAAGTACTGGTAGGCGCAGTCGTAGTCCAGGTACTGCAGTCCCGAATAAATGGGACTCATGTAACCGATCATCACAAGACCGGTGACCAGCATGCCCACCGGAAAAATCAGCAACGCGATCGCTGATCCGGACAGGGCATACCAGCGCGACGCGCGACTCGTCATTGTGCTGGTTCGGCCGGGTGGCCGGAGAGTGCCTTCGAATTGCTTGTCTCTGCGTGGCTCACGCCCGAACTCCCCCGCGCCCCTTTTCACAGCGGGACCGTCCTCCCTCCATCTCAGCTATCAAGACGGAGATCAAGTTCCCCGGGAGCCCATGATCGAGGCAGGCGGTCACCCGCTTTTCAGGCGCCACAGCGGCAATGTTCAGAGTTCGCAACGGCGTTCTGGTGCGGTCACGCGAGGAGATCGATGGCGTTCTGGCAGAGGCCGCGTCGGGTTGCACGCGCGCCGCGGGCCGTCGGGGCAAAGAAACGGTGCCAGCACCCATGCAGCTTTTCCCGACGGTCTTCATGCCGAGGAACGGGAACGTGGTGAGCGACGGCTTAAGCCGTGTCCGCGCATTGGAGTAGCTGCCAAGCGTCTGGCAGAACGAAGCCGGCAGCGGCTTCAGACGGCGGGGCGGTGGAGAGGATGGAGACCCGGCGAACGTCAATATTCGCTCGATTCGAGTCACAGGCTCTACGAGCATCATCAACGCCTTGCGCTGATTATCTCAGAGGCAAGGGGAAGCCGGGTGCTTCAGCAGGCGGCGTACCAGCCTTCCGGAAACGGCACCAGCGGCCAGGCCATCTGGTTGTCATTGGCGGCTCTCGGCGGCTCCTCGAAAAGCGGCAGATCGGACAAGAAGTCTTCCTGCGGCGCGGGTTCAATCGCCATCCTGACGCTCTCCAGCAATCGGTTGTATTCAACTTCACTCATGGCGCTCTCCCTCGTTCGAGAGCGCACCATCTCAAAAGTGTCTTGGTTCCAGATTGAACGGATCGCTCAAATTTTATCGATCGAGCGATCGCGGTCGTCTTGGTTACTGATGTCTTGAAGTCCCGCGGGCACACTAGGCGGTTCCGCCCGCGGCCTTTTGTGAGAAAAATCACATTTCGCCGAAAAATCCTGCCGTATTCCGAGATCACCACGGCTTCCACGAGCCGTCAACACGGGAGAACCGCCATGTCCGCAAGGTTTGACCGGGCCTGGGCCAAAGCGAGCCGCGCCAATCTTGCGCTGTCGGCGTCCTTTACGCCCGCGACGCCTGCGCCAGCCACGCCGGCGAAATCCTCAAGCTCCGGGCCATCACCGACTGGTCGCGACGAAAAAAGGCGAGCCTGAGCGAGGCGCGCTGGACGGTGTTTGAGCCGTGAGGGATTGACGCGGGCATCCGAATTGCGGACGTGCTGCGCGCCGCTCGCTTGAGGCGCCTCGGTCTTGCGAAAGATCGAAGGTGTTGGCTCCCCGGGCTGGATTCGAACCAGCGACCATTCGATTAACAGTCGAATGCTCTACCGCTGAGCTACCGAGGAACAGGCGAAACAATCGTTCGCAAGCCGGCTGCGTATAACAAAGCCTTTCGGGCTTGCAAAGGACGAAATAGCCCGTTCCGACGCGACATCAAGAGAGCGGCGAAACTGCCTGCGCCACAACGATTTGTTGCGTTTCCGGGCCGGCGGGCCGCGGCCCCGGTGCCTCGCCGGCGCATTGCCGCCACAGGCGTTTCGCATGGATCAGCCGCCAAAAGGGCCCATTCGCCGACAATCCTGATCGCGCCGGACTTGAACCCTCGAGGTGATTCGATGCCAGACGCCCTGACCGATCTCGCAAAACCGGCGCCATCGATCATTCCCGGCGATATTCCAGCGCTGAGTGACGACGAATGCCTGCTTCGGCTCTCCCGGGCCATCGCCGGGCACGATGCCGACGATCTGGACGAAGTGGCGCGGTTGATCGCGCGGCTGGCGGTGGCCATCGAATAGACCGGCCGGCTGCAGCTGGAACCGCGCATCGGGGAGGGTGGCGCACCATCTCGGGCGGGCGCCGGCGGCGTGTTGCGTTTTGGCGATCCTTGTACCAAAGATGGCGCGCTTCGCCCCTGCGGGCTCGCGCCCGCGCCGCCCGAAAAGGTCTGCCAATGTCCGGTTTTTCGACCGCGCGCCAGAAAATGGTCGATGGCCAGGTGCGCCCCAGCGACGTCACCGATATCCGAATCCTCGACGCCATGATGGCGGTGCCGCGCGAGGCCTTTGTCCCGGCCAGCCAGCGTGCGCTGGCCTATCTCGACCTCGATCTCGACGTCAGCGAGGGAGCTTCGGCCAAACGATTCCTGATCAAGCCGGTTGTCACCGCGAAGATGCTGCAGGCGGCCGAGATCAAGCAAGGCGACAACGTCCTGGTGGTGGGATGCGCGACCGGCTATGCGGCGGCGATCATCGCCAGGCTGGCCGGGCAGGTGACGGCGACCGAGAGCGATTCGTCGCTGGCCGCGAAGGCCGGGGATGTTCTGCCCGGGCTGGGGCTGGCGAATGTGACGGTGCGGGTCGCGGCGGCCGCCGAGGGCGATCCGGCCAACGCGCCCTACGATGCCATCGTCATCAACGGCGCCACCGAGATCGTGCCGGACCGGCTGTATGACCAGCTCAAGGAGGGGGGGCGGCTGGTCGGCGTTTTCGCCACCACCCAGCCGCCGCGGGCCACCATCGTGACCCGCTCGCATGGCGATTTCGGAAACCGGGCGCTGTTCGACGCCGCGGTTCCGGTTCTTCCCGGCCTGGAGCGGGTTGCCGCCTTCGTTTTCTAGGGCGTTCCAGTCCTTGCCGGCCCCCGTGTTGGGGGCTTACCCGTGCTCGGCCGTCCCATGGCCGTCCCATGGCCGTCCCTTGCCAATTGACCAAATTCCGTTCCCGATCCGAAGTGTGGCCCAGATGCCCCACGTCCAGAGTTTCCGTTGCTTGGGGATGCGGGGTGGTTCCGTCGGGCCTATGTGCGGAATAAGGTGAGCCGGGACTCACTCGGACTGCAGCGACGTCCGGCTCATCGTTCGAGCCGGCGAACAAGAATGAATGGATTTCCTGGGATGCGTGGTGTGAAGGTCGTTACCGGAGCTGCGGCTGCGGTCCTTCTGTTGGCATGGATGGGCCCGACGCCGGCCTTGGCCGACACCATCGAGGCAGCGCTGGTGCGTGCCTATCAGAACAATCCGCAGCTCAACGCGCAGCGCGCCTCGGTAAGGTCGACCGACGAGAACGTGCCGCAGGCACTGTCCGGCTATCGTCCCCGCGTCGCGGTCACCGGCAGCGCCGGTTATCAATTCACCGAAACGCTCACCACTGCGGGCGGCACCCCCGAGAAACTCGTCCGAACTGGAAATCGCGGCGCCAACTCGCCGCGCAGCATCGGCGCTACGGTGACGCAGACGCTATTCAACGGACAGCAGACCGCGAACCGGACCCGCGCGGCGGAGAGCCAGGTTTCCGGCGCGCGCGAAGCGTTGCGGGTGCTCGAACAGACCGTGCTGCTGCAGGCCGCCACCATCTACATGGATTATCTGCGCGACTCCGCGATCGTCGAGGTGCAGAAGAGCAACGTCCGCGTTCTCGAACAGACCTTGAAGCAGACCAAGGACCGCTTCAGCGTCGGCGAGGTTACCCGCACCGACGTCGCGCAGTCCGAGGCGCAACTTGCCGCGGGCAATACCCAGCTGCTGACCGCCGAAGCCAACCTGAACACGACGCGATCGAACTTCCGCCGCATCATCGGCAACGAGCCGGTCGCGCTCGCGCCGGGGTCGCCGGTCGATCGGTTTCTGCCGGGAACGCTTGCCTCCTCGGTCGATCTGGGGTTGACGCAAAATCCCAACGTGACCGCCGCGATGTTCGGCATCGACGTCAGCTATCTGCAGGTCAGGGTCAACGAAGGCGCGCTGTTGCCGACGGTAACGCTGCAAGCCTCGGTGCAGCAGTCCCAGGAACAGACCATGACGATCCAGCGTTCGTTCGGCGCGTCGGCGATCGCGCAGCTGTCGGTTCCGGTCTATCAGGGCGGCGCCGAATACGCGCTGATCCGCCAGTCCAAGGAAACCCTGGCGCAGCAGCGCCTCAACCTCGAACAGGTCCGCGACCAGACCCGCGCCAACGTGGTGACGGCATGGGGACAACTGGTGGCGGGCAAGGCGCAGGTCCAGTCGGCCCAGTCGCAGGTGTCGGCATCCGAGATCGCGCTCAACGGCGTGCGCGAGGAAGCCAAGGCCGGACAGCGCACCACGCTCGACGTGCTGAACGCCCAGCAGGCGCTGGTCAACGCCCGCGTCGCGCTGGTCACCGCACAGCATGATCGCGTGGTCGCGTCCTACTCCGTGCTGGACAAGGTCGGACGGTTGTCGCCGGTGGTGCTGAAGCTTCCCACCACCGTCTATGACCCCAGTGTGCATTATCACCAGGTCCGCGACAGCTGGTTCGGTGTTCGCGTTCCTGACGGCCGCTGATTCTCACCATCGCTGCATGACCATAGGCCGCCTCCTCGAGCGCTCGCGAGCGTGAAAGAGGGGCGGCGCGTTGCTTGCAATCAATTGTTGCCATGCCATACCGTTATTTGAGGCAGCAGGGCGATTCGCGCCGCATCTGACACAGCAAAAGGCCGCGACGCTTCGGTGCCCTGAGCGGGGCGGGGTCCCGAACAATGTGTTGGGCGGCGCTTGATCTGGGGACAAGTCAGGCTTGAGCGGTGAAAATCCCGGCCTGCATCTCCAGAACCGGCAAATCCTGTCTGGCTTGGTGTAAAACGCACCGGAGGGCGTTGATGATGTGGAGTCGGCGATGACGCAACCTGCAAAGGTCCAGGAACCCTCGATGGAGGAGATTCTGGCGTCGATCCGTCGTATCATCGCCGACGACGAAGCCAAGCCGCCGGTTGCCGAAAAACCCGCCAGTCCGGCGGCCCCTGCGAAGCCTGCCGCGGCGGCGCCAGCGGCCAAGCCTGCCGCCATGGCCGACATTCCGCCGTCGGCGATTGCCCCGGCACCGAAGCCCGCCCCCCCGCCGGCCAAACCCGCAGCCCCTCCCGCGGCACCCGCGCCCGCCGTATCCAACAGCCAGGACGACATCGACGCCCTGCTCAACGGCCTCGACGAGGCGACCGTGCCGGAGGAGATCCGTCCGCCCTTGCCCGACGGTGATGTGTTCGAACTCACCGACGACATGGCGGTAGCGATGGAGCAGGCACCACCGCCGCCCCCGCCGCAAGCTTCGTTCCGGAAGGTCGAGCCGCAGGACGATCTGGAATTTGCCGAGAGCGCAGCGCGCGCGGCACCACGGCAGCCTGCCTACGAACCCCCGCCGTTTGAAAGTGCCGCGCCGGTCCAGCAGATTCTGTCGCACACCACCGTGTCCGCCGTTGAATCCGCCTTCAACTCGCTCGCCAATACCGTGCTCAGCAACAATGCGCGGACGCTGGAAGACCTGGTCAAGGAAATGCTGCGGCCGATGCTGAAGAACTGGCTCGACGACAATCTGCCGGGCCTCGTCGAGCGGATCGTGAAAGCGGAAATCGAGCGGGTTTCCCGCGGCGGTCGTTAGGGCGTTTTCGGTCCGACCTGCGGGACCTCGGCCGCCAAGGGCCAATACCGGCCCTCATTCAGTCCCGGATCCGGCCTAATCCTGCGTCCGGTGTGCGTGTCATGTTGACTTGTCAGGTTGACTTGGCGCGTTCCGGCGGCTTTCTAGCCCGTTCCACAGCCCCAAAGATTGCATCTCCCGATGATCGAGAAGAACTACCAGCCCGCCGATATCGAAACCCGTATGGCCCGCCTGTGGGAGGAAGCCGGGGCGTTCAAGGCCGGTCGGCCCGAGCGACGTGACGCAAGACCCTTCACCGTCGTGATCCCGCCGCCGAACGTGACCGGCTCGCTGCATATGGGGCACGCGCTCAACAACACGCTGCAGGACATTCTGTGTCGCTTCGAGCGGATGCGCGGCCGCGACGTGCTGTGGCAGCCCGGTACCGATCACGCCGGCATTGCCACCCAGATGGTGGTCGAACGGCAGTTGATGGAGCGCCAGGAACCGGGCCGCCGCGACATGGGCCGCGCCAAATTCCTCGAGCGGGTCTGGCAGTGGAAGGCCGAGAGCGGCGGCGTCATCGTCAATCAGCTGAAGCGGCTCGGCGCCTCCTGCGACTGGTCGCGCGAACGCTTTACGATGGACGAGGGCCTGTCGCGCGCAGTGGCAAAAGTGTTCGTGGAGCTGCATCGCGAAGGGCTGATCTACAAGGACAAGCGGCTGGTGAATTGGGACCCGAAATTGCTGACCGCGATTTCCGATCTCGAGGTGCAGCAGATCGAGGTCAAGGGCAGTCTCTGGTATCTGCGCTATCCGCTGGAGGGCAAGGCTTTCAATCCCGAGGATTCTTCCAGCTTCATCGTGGTCGCCACCACGCGGCCGGAGACGATGCTGGGCGATACCGCGGTCGCGGTGAATCCGGACGATGAGCGCTATGCCGACCTGGTCGGCAAGCACGTCATCCTGCCGCTGGTCGGGCGCAAGATTCCCATTGTCGCCGACGAATATTCCGATCCCGAGAAAGGCTCGGGCGCCGTGAAAGTCACGCCGGCGCATGACTTCAACGATTTCGAGGTCGGCCGCCGACATAACCTGCCGCAGATCAGCGTGCTCGACCAGGAGGGCTGCCTGGCGCTGCTCGACAACGAGGATTATCTGCGCGGCCTGCCGGAAGGCGCCTCGCAGCTTGCGGAAGAACTACATGGCATCGACCGGTTCGCAGCGCGAAAACTGATCGTGGCGCGGCTGGAGGATTTCGGCTTCCTGGAGCGGATCGAGCCCAACACGCATATGGTGCCGCATGGCGACCGCTCCGGCGTCGTGATCGAGCCATATCTCACCGACCAGTGGTACGTCGACGCCCACACCATGGCGCAGCCCGCCATCGCGGCGGTGCGCTCGGGCGCGACGAATTTCGTGCCGAAGAACTGGGAAAAGACCTATTTCGAATGGATGGAGAACATCCAGCCCTGGTGCATCTCGCGCCAGCTCTGGTGGGGCCATCAGATTCCGGCGTGGTACGGGCCGGATGGCAAGGTGTTCGTCGCCGAGAGCGAAGAGGAAGCGGTCGGCAATGCGCTCGGCTATTACGTCGAGCAGGAAGTCATCACGCCGGAGCAGGGCGACGAGATGGCGCGAGATCCGGACAAGCGCGAGGGGTTCATCACCCGCGACGAGGACGTGCTCGACACCTGGTTCTCCTCGGCGCTGTGGCCGTTCTCGACGCTGGGCTGGCCCGACGACGAGACCGATGTGGCGCGCCATTACCCGACCGACGTCCTCGTCACCGGCTTCGACATCATCTTCTTCTGGGTCGCCCGCATGATGATGATGGGCATGCACTTCATGAAGGATGTTCCATTCCCGACGGTCTACATCCACGCCCTCGTCCGCGACGAGAAGGGCGCCAAGATGTCGAAGTCGAAAGGCAACGTCATCGACCCGCTGCATCTGATCGACGATTACGGCGCCGACGCGCTGCGCTTCACGCTGGCGGCGATGGCGGCGCAGGGCCGCGACATCAAGCTCGCTTCCCAGCGTGTCGAGGGCTATCGCAATTTCGCGACCAAGCTGTGGAACGCCTGCCGCTTTGCGGAGATGAACGGCTGCGCGCTGCCGGTCGATTTCGACGCCACACAGGCGACGCAAACCTTGAACCGCTGGATCGCGCACGAGACCGCGCGCGCCACGCGCGAGGTCACCGAGGCGATCGAGGCGTATCGTTTCAACGACGCCGCCGCGTCGATCTATCGCTTCGTCTGGAACGTGTATTGCGACTGGTATCTCGAGCTCGCGAAGCCAGTGCTGATGGGCGAGGAGGGCGCCGCCAAATCCGAAACCCTTGCCATGGTGGCGTGGGCGCGCGACGAAATTCTGAAACTGCTGCACCCGTTCATGCCCTTCATCACCGAGGAATTGTGGGCGGTGACGGCCAAACGCGACGGCCTGCTGGTCTTGACGGAATGGCCGCGCAAGGCCGGCCTCACGTCGGACGAAGCCGTGATGATGGCGACCACCAGCCCGAACGACGGGTTGCTTCCGCCCGTGCTGCTGGCGCTCGACACCGGCGATTTCAGCGACCCCGCCGCCGAAGCCGAGATCGGCTGGGTGGTCGATCTCGTCACCGCGATCCGTTCGGTGCGCGCGGAGATGAACATCACCCCGGCGACGCTGACGCCGCTGGTGCTGGCGGGCGCCTCGGACGAAACCAAGGGGCGCGCGCAACGCTGGAACGACGTGGTCAGGCGGATGGCGCGGCTCGGCGAGATTTCCTTTGCCGACCGTCCCCCGGAAGGCGCGGTGCAATTGCTGGTGCGCGGCGAGGTCGCGGCCCTGCCGCTCAAGGGCGTGATCGATCTTTCCGCCGAGAAGGCGCGGCTCGACAAGGAACTGGCCAAGGCTGAGGCCGACATCAAGCGCGTCGATGCCAAGCTCGGCAACGAGAAATTCGTCGCCAACGCCCCGGACGAGATCGTCGAGGAAGAAAAGGAAAAGCGCGAGGCCGCGGTGGCGCGAAAGGCCAGGATCATCGAGGCACTGGAGCGGCTGAAGAACGCGGCTTGACGGACGTTGTGAGAGGTTACGTCAGTAGCGTGCGACCACCGGCTCACCGAAGCGGTAGTTGAGCCGGGCGGTGGCCTGATCGACGGTCAAACGTGAACTTCCAGTGCCGGTGGCGAAGGTGGTGCCGAACCCGTCGGGCACGGTGAAGCTGGTCGCGCGGTTGCCAAAATCGGTATGGCGGTACTCGCCGGCGACGCTTCAGTTTTGGCTGAACGCCCATTCGATGCCGCCGCCCACTGTCCAGCCCCAGCGCGTGGTCGAGCCGCCATTGCTTGCCGAGAACGTTCCGGCCGGGATGGCGATGCCGGGTCCGTTGACGACCGTGGTCGTGGAGCCGCCGATTTCGGCAACGGCCGCGCCGCCGGTGACGTAGAACAGGGCGCGATCGGCGGCAAAGCCGAGGCGTCCGCGAAACGAGGCCATCCAGTCGATATGGCCGAAATCAACCGTGACGGTTTGGCTGACCGTGGCGAGGATGATCGGGGGGCCGAAGGTGCGCGTGGCGCTACCGCTTGTATCCTTCAGATCCGTGCCGACCAGGTCGGCTTCGACACCGAGGACGAACTGATTGAATTGCCAGTTATAACCGATCTGGCCGCCGCCGATGACGCCGCTGCTGTTGCCGTTGCCGGCGAGCGTGCCCAGTTGTCCTGGAAAAAGGGTTGGTATCGCCGCCTGCGGCGCAAGGACGATAAAGCCCGGCCACAGTGGTCCGAAATCCGAGCTACCGCTCTCAGGAGTCCACCCTCCGCCGACATTGGCGCCGACGTAGAAGCCGGTCCAGCTGAAGGCTGCTGGAGGAGGTGCTATCGGCCGCGCCTTGACTGCCATGTCGGCGGCACCAGCCGGCACGACACCGGCAAACAACGCACTGCCCGCAACTGCCGCGATTGCGATTCCACGCATGTCTGTCCCCCGTCCCCGTGCACGGTAACAAGACACCAGGTAGCGAATTCCTGGCCGTGCAATCTATGAGTTCAATTAGAATGGGAGTCGCTGAAGTCCGCACCTGTCAAATGGCTAGTTCCCACCGACCCGCACAACCAGAGCGACGATTGTTTCTGGATGTTGCATTTCCGCACTAATCGCAGTGAACTATCGTCAGCGGCCTTGCGGCGATGGAACCGCGGCGACGCCCCTTGGCTCAGGTTTTTTGGATCAAGTTTTTTTTCCGGGGAGACCCGGGCGCTTCATTGCCACTCATTGCCACGAGACGACCGATGATGGACGCGGCAGAGGTCTCCGGAATACTCGATGCGGTGTATGAATCGGCGGTTTTTCCCGACCGCTGGCCGCAGGCTCTGGAAAGACTGGGACAGGCCTTCGACTGCAGATGTGTCGCGCTGATCGAGCGAAATCTTCGTACCCTCGAAGCCAGGGTCGAGACGTCAGGCGTCGATGCTTCCAGCCAGCGCGAGTTTCTCGATGTCTGGAGCGCGCGCGACCTCGTGCGCCTGCGAACCCGGGAATGGCGGCCCGGCGCGATCGACATCGATCAGCAGATCGTGCCGAAGTCCGAGCTGCTCGCGAGCGACTATTACAACGGCTTCATGAAGCCGCGAGACATGCACACGGTGATGCGGTTGACGCTGGCGCACCGCAATCGATTTCTCACCATCATCAGCCTGGTACGTCCGCGTTCCGCCGACGAATTCGACGCCGCGGCGATCGAGCGATGCCGGGTGCTGATGCCGCATCTGGAGCGTGCGGCCCATATCCGTTTCCAGGCGCAAGACGCCGGCGCGATGCTGGGCGGGCTTTCCGATGTTGTCGACCGCTCGGTCACGGCGATGTTGTTGCTGCAGCGCGACGGGCGGGTGAAATTTGCCAACAGGGCCGCGCGCGCCATGGCGGCATCAACGGATGCGTTTCTGCTTCGCAGCGATCAGTTTGAAATTCTGGATCGAAACGACGATGCCGCGTTTCAGCGTCTGGTTGCGGGAGCGGTAGGCGCGCTGCAGGGCTTTGACGCGCCGCGCGGCGGGGTCATGCGCCTTGCGCGCCGCTCAGGCAAGGGGCGCTACACCGTCACCGTTGCGCCAGTCAAACGTGAGGCATCGTGGATCGGACACGAGCCGATGGCGCTGGTGCTGGTCGCCGATCCCGATGTCACGCCGATACCGCCAAAGGAAGTGCTGGCCCAGTTGTTCGGCTTCACGGCAGCGGAAACGCGGGTCGCGGAACGGTTGATGATGGGCGACAGTCCAGAGCAGGCCGCGGCTTTCCTGCACGTGAAGACCGCGACCGCGCGCTGGCATCTGGCCTCCATGTACCGCAAGACAGGCACCAACCGCCAGGCGGAACTGGTCAGGCTGTTGCTGTCGCTGGCGATGATGTGAGCTGAACGACCCGACGGGCAAATCACTTCGGTTTATCGGAAGTCGTGTCAAGCCCCCAGTGAAAAAAGATTTCTGTTTTACAGAAATAAAAATCAAACTATATCGATAGCCATCCCGTCCCATCCAGAGGGGCGTTGCGCAAGGTCACCGATGCGGGACGGGGATGCAGTGGACGCGGAGGGCGCTCCTGACCAGGGGGCCTGAAGTGGACGGCGAAATCGTGTGGTCCCGACACCCCAAAGGCTGGTGTCAAGTTCGCAGCTAAGGAGCGCGGGCGACGGTGGCAAGAGTGCAGGGCTCACCGAGGAGATCACCTATAAGCCGTAAACCATTGCGCGGGGAGTGCCGGGTGATTCCGGTGTGACCTGACTAACGCGTGTGCTTACTACCCACTACCATTGCACACGCGGCGATCGGGCGCATCGGGCGCCCGGCCTCCCCGCGCCCTCTGACTGGAGAGGGCGGGAAGTTGAGAGCAAACCTCGGGCGAAACGCGCCGCGAGAACGCGAAGGCACGTCTTGCTGACACACCCACAGCTGTCATCGTCCGGCTCGACCGGACGACCCAGTATCCCAGAGACGGTAGCGCTTAAACCGGGGAGCCGCGGCGTACTGGATCCCCGCATGCGCGGGGACGACGATCCCGGGTGTAGCGGCAGTACGCCACCTGCATCACGCCAGTTCTCAAAACCGCTTGCTGAGAAACCTCGAGCCCTTCAACCCATATCGCCACGGCAATTCCACAGCCTTGGTGATGCCGACCCGCAGCCCCGCAACGATGTCAGGCTTTTTTGTTCGCGCATACAGCGCGATCGGCGGCGTATCGAGCGCGAGGCCATCATGCGCATGGGTGATCGCCAATGCTTCGGTCAGCTTGCCTGGGCCGGAACACAGTGCGCGCTCATCTTCCAGGCCGCGCCGCCGGCGCATCGCCGCCAATCCGTGGGTCGGCTCCAGCGCGCGGATCAGCACCGCGCTGGCCGAGCCTGCCTTCTCGCAGACGAAGTTGACGCACCAGTGGATGCCGTAGGAACGATAGACATAGGCAAAGCCGGGTGGGCCGAACATCACGAGGTTGCGCGGCGTCGGTCCGCGGAACGAATGCGCGGCGGGATCGGTGTGGTGATAGGCCTCGACCTCGACGATGACGCCACCCACGCCATCGACCAGCAGCGTGGCGCCGATCAGGTCGGGCGCCACCTCATGCACGCTGCGCGCGAAGAAGGCGCGCTTCAACGGCCTGCCCGGATCGGCGGCGGTCGGGACCGGGGGGGTGCGGCTTCGAGCCATTCAAATCGGGGCTGGGGAGGGTGGAATGCGTCTGCCAAGGCAATATGCTAAAGCTTGGCTGCCAACAAGCCGGGCGGTTGCGATTCCCCTTCAAGCGGATTAGCTAAGCCTCGAAGGGATATCAACATTCCATGGTCGTCGTCGTCGATACCATCTCCGCCACGCCGCTGCGTCCCCGCCACCCCGAAAAGGTGAACCGGCCGGATTCTTTCTCGCCGCCGAAGCCGGACTGGATCAGGGTGCGCGCGCCGAACACCCGCGGCTATGCCGACACCCGCGCCATCGTCAAGGAAAACGGCCTCGTCACCGTCTGCGAAGAGGCGGGCTGCCCGAATATCGGCGAATGCTGGGACAAGAAGCACGCCACCTTCATGATCATGGGCGACACCTGCACCCGCGCCTGCGCGTTCTGCAACGTCAAGACCGGGATGCCCACCGCACTCGATGCGTCCGAGCCGGAACATGTCGCGGAGGCCACCTTCAAGCTCGGGCTCGCCCATCTCGTGGTGACCTCGGTCGACCGCGACGACCTCGCCGATGGGGGCGCCGAGCATTTTGCACAGACCATTCGCGCCATCCGCGCGCGCTGCCCTTCGACCACGATCGAGATTTTGACGCCGGATTTTTTGCGCAAGGAAGGCGCGCTCGAGATCGTGGCGAAGGCCAAGCCCGACGTGTTCAACCACAATCTGGAAACGGTGCCCTCGCGCTATCTCACGGTGCGGCCGGGCGCGCGCTATTTTCATTCGATCCGGCTGCTGCAGCGGGTCAAGGAAATCGACCCCACCATCTTCACCAAGTCCGGCATCATGGTCGGGCTCGGCGAGGAGCGCCACGAGGTGTTGCAGGTGATGGACGATCTGCGCTCGGCGGACGTCGATTTTCTCACCATCGGGCAGTACCTGCAGCCGACTCGCAAGCATCACGCCGTGATGCGCTATGTCACTCCGGATGAATTCGCCGGCTACGAGAAGGTGGCCCATACCAAGGGGTTCCTGATGGTATCGGCGAGCCCGCTGACCCGCTCGTCGCACCACGCCGGCGACGATTTCGCGAAGCTTCGCCTCGCGCGCGCGGCGCGAGCCGGCTGAGTTTTTTCGATGCCGAAATTCTCCAGCAAGCGCCGCGTCCTCCATAGCGCCGAGCAGATGTTCGATCTCGTCGCCGATGTCGAGCGCTATCCCGAATTCGTGCCGTTGTGCCACTCGCTCAAGATTCGGCAGCGCACGCCCGGGCCCGACGGCACCGAAATCGTGGTCGCCGACATGGCGGTGTCGTTCAAACTGGTGCGCGAGGCCTTTACCAGCCGGGTGACGCTGGACCGTCCCAATTTGAAGATCATGGTGGAATATCTGAAGGGGCCGTTCAGCAATCTCGAAAACCGCTGGAGTTTCGAGCCGAGATCGGAGACCGCCTGCGACGTCGGCTTTTTCCTGTCCTACGAATTCAAGAGCCGGATGCTGGCGATGCTGATGGGCACCATGTTCGATACCGCATTCCAGCGCTTTGCCGCGGCCTTCGAGAAGCGCGCGGATGCGGTGTACGGGAAAGGATAAGCCGCTCGTGTCCCGGGCGCGATGCAGCGCGCAGCGCTGCTTCGCAGAACCGGGACCCACCAATCGCCCCAGTCTGTGGGCCCCGGCTCTGCGGAGCAGCGTAAGGACGCTGCACCGCGTCCGGGGCACGAGGAATCAAGCCCGCGGCGGCCGCCGCCGCTTCACCGCGCTGCGGCGCGGGGTGCGGGCGACGCGGGGACGCAACCGGCTCATGGTCTGGCGGCGGGGTTTTACGGGTGCCTGCGGGCCGCGCGCGAGCTCCGTCAGCATGCGCAGGGCCTCGACCACCGAGCGCAGCCGCACCGCGCTGCGGCCGATCGCGCCGAATCGGCATTCGCGGTGCAGGATGCGGCCGTCGCGCGCGGCGACCGCGAGATGGACGAGGCCGACCGGCTTGCCCGGCGTCGCCCCGCCGGGGCCGGCAATGCCGGTGATGGAGACGGCGAGGTCGACGCCGGCCTTCTCAAGTGCGCCGAACGCCATCGCGGTCGCGGTTTCCTTGCTGACCGCGCCGAAGTTCGCAAGCGTCGCGGCCTTGACGCCGAGCATCGCGCGCTTGGCATCGTTGGAGTAGGTGACAAAACCGCGGTCGATGACGTCGGAGGAGCCGGGAATGTCGGTCAGCGCGGCGGCGACCATGCCGCCGGTACAGGATTCAGCGGTGGCAATGGTGAGCTTGCGCATCCGGCACAAATCGAGCAGCGAGCGGGAGAGGGCGCGGGTGTCGCTGCCGCTCATGTCAGTCGCTCCAACCTTTGGAATCCCAAGGCAGACGGATGGTGGCGCTCGCGGTGGCGGCGATGCCTTCCTCGCGGCCGGTAAAACCGAGCCGCTCGCTGGTGGTGGCCTTGACGGCGACGCGCGAGACATTGAGCCCGGTGATCTCGGCGATCCGCGCCCGCATGGTGTCGCGCAGCGGCCCGATTTTAGGCCGCTCGCAGATCATGGTGACTTCGAGGTTGGCGATGCGGCCGCCGCGCGCGGTGACGCGGTCGACGGCGTATTTCAGAAAGCGGTCGGACGCCGCGCCCTTCCACTGCGGGTCGCTCGGCGGGAAATGCGAGCCGATATCGCCATCCCCCAGCGCGCCGAGGATTGCGACGACCAGCGCGTGCAGGCCGACGTCGCCGTCGGAATGGGCGAGAAAGCCGCGGGTGTGCGGCACGCGCACGCCGCAGATCATCAGATGGTCGCCGTCGCCAAAGGCGTGCACGTCGTAGCCGGTGCCGGTCCTGATATCGCCGAGTGCTGCAGCCAGGCGGGCTTCCTCGCGGACGAAATCTTCAGGGGTGGTCAGTTTCATGTTCGCAGGATCGCCTTCAAATGTCGCTACCGTCAATCCCGCCCATTCCGCCAGCGCGGCATCGTCGGTGAAATCGCTGCGGCCCTCGCGCGCGGCGCGGCGATGGGCGTCGAGAATCGCGTCGAAGCGGAAGGCCTGCGGGGTTTGCGCGATCCGCAGCCGCGCGCGCTCCGGCGTCGCTTCGACATTGCCGCTGCCGTCGACCAGCTTGATGGTGTCGGTGACCGCGATCGCCGGCACCGCGGCGCCGGTGCGGCCGGCGGCGTCGATGGCGCGCGAAATCAGCGCCGCCGACACGAACGGACGCGCCGCGTCGTGGATCAGGACGACATCCGGCCTCTGGCTGGCAAGCGCTTCGAGACCGGCATGCACCGAGGCCTGCCGCGTCGCGCCGCCATTGGTCGGCGGCGCATGACGCAATTCGCGGACGGCATCGTTGAACATGGCGGTGTCATCGGGATTCAAAACCGGCTGCACGGCAAACACCTGCGGATGGCGGCAGAACGGCTCCATCGCCCGGAAGATGACGGTTTGCCCGCCGATCGAGCGATATTGCTTCGGTCCTCCCGAACCGGCGCGGAGCCCGCGCCCGGCTGCGACAAGGATGGCTGCAGTCCGCTCAGGTCCGGGCATCTGGATTAATTACTGACGATTCGAGGTTGAAGGAGGGAACGGAGGTCCGTTGGCGCCCTCCCTATCATGCCGAGGGCGTAAAAACAGGCCGTTTACCGTTAGCTGTGGGAAAAGCATATTTTGCTGCAGTGCACTTGCGCAATTGATAGAATTGTCTAAAGTGTAGGCATGGAACTTGACTGCACAAGATTTGTGCGCAAAATGGCTCCCGGCGGACGCAATGTTGCGCGAGTCAGAAAAACGAGAACTCCGTGACTGCGGTATCCTCAAATCCTAAGCCATTGAAAATAGGTGATATTGCGGTCGCCAACCGGGCCCTGCTGGCGCCGATGTCAGGAATCACCGACGCGCCGTTTCGGCGTCAGACCGCGGCCCTAGGGGCGGGACTCGTCGTCTCCGAGATGACCGCCAGCGATGATCTCGTCAACGGCCGCCCGATGTCGCTGCTGCGCTGCGAGGCGACCGGGATCGGTCCGCATGTCGTGCAGCTCGCGGGCTGCCAGGCGCACTGGATGGCGGAGGGGGCGCGGATCGCCGAGTCCGCCGGCGCCGACATCATCGATATCAACATGGGCTGTCCCGCCCGCCACGTTACCGGCGGCCAGTCCGGTTCCGCGCTGATGCGCGATCTCGATCACGCCCTGACGCTGATCGAAGCCACGATCGCGGCGGTGAAAGTGCCGGTCACGTTGAAGATGCGGCTCGGCTGGGACGATCGCTCCCTCAACGCGCCGGAACTGGCGCGCCGCGCCGAGGCCGCCGGCATACAGATGATTTCGGTGCATGGCCGCACCCGCTGCCAGTTCTACAAGGGCGAAGCCGATTGGGGCGCGGTGCGCGCCGTCCGGGATGCGATCGCCATTCCGCTGGTGGTCAACGGCGATATCACTTCGTTCGAGAAGGCGGTGACGGCGCTCGAAATGTCCGGCGCCGACGCGATCATGATGGGTCGTGGCGCGCAGGGCCAGCCGTGGCTGCCCGGCCAGATCGGACGCCGGCTCGAATCGGGCATCCCGGAGGACGCGCCTGATCTGGCGCAGCAGCTCGACTATATCCGCGCGCTCTATGATGAAGTCTGCAGCCTCTACGGCCTGCGCATCGGGCTCCGCCACGCCCGCAAGCATCTCGGCTGGGCGCTGGAAGTCGCTTCTCAATACAGCTGCGCGCCGGCGGCGACGCTCAGGGCCTGGCGACAGAAGATATTGACGTCAGACGATCCGAACCGCGTTCACCGATCCCTTGAAGATGCATTCGACGACTTTGCATGGAGTGCTGCTGCATGAGTCTAGCCGCAGACCACCGCCGCACGATGCCATCGGAAAGCGAGGCCATCCTCAACGCCTTGCCGAATCCGGTGCTGCTGATCGCGCCCGACGGCAAGATCATCGACGCCAATATGGCGGCGGAATCGTTTTTCGAGATTTCGACCCAGTTTCTGCAGCGCCAGTCGCTGAAGGAACTGGTGCCGTTCGGCAGCCCGTTGCTGGCGCTGATCGACCAGGTGCGCTCGAGCGGTTCGCCGGTCAATGAATACAAGGTCGATCTCGGGACGCCCCGGATCGGCGGCGATCGTCAGGTCGATTTGCACGTCGCGCCGCTCACCGAGCGGCCCGGACATATCGTGGTGATGCTGCAGGAACGCACCATCGCCGACAAGATGGACCGGCAATTGACGCATCGAAGTGCGGCGCGTTCGGTGATCGCGCTGGCCGCGATGCTGGCGCACGAAATCAAGAACCCGCTGTCCGGCATTCGTGGCGCGGCGCAGCTGCTGGAGCAGGCGGCCTCGTCGGAAGACCGCATGCTGACGCGGCTGATCTGCGACGAGGCGGACCGCATCGTCACGCTGGTCGATCGCATGGAAGTGTTCGGCGACGACCGGCCGGTGGCGCGCGGCCCGGTCAACATTCACAGCGTGCTCGATCACGTCAAGCGGCTCGCCCAGTCCGGCTTTGCCCGCAATATCCGTTTCGTCGAAGACTACGACCCGTCGCTGCCGCCGGTGCTGGCCAACCAGGACCAGCTGATCCAGGTGTTTCTCAATCTGGTGAAGAACGCCGCCGAGGCGGTTGTCGATCTCGGCAGCGATGCCGAGATCCAGCTCACCACCGCGTTCCGTCCCGGCGTTCGGCTGTCGGTGCCCGGCAAGAAATCGCGGGTGTCGCTGCCGCTCGAATTCTGCGTCAAGGACAATGGCGCCGGCGTGCCGGACGACCTGCTGCCGAACCTGTTCGATCCGTTCGTCACCACCAAGCCGAGCGGCAGCGGCCTCGGCCTTGCGCTGGTGGCCAAGATCGTCGGCGATCATGGCGGTATCATCGAATGCGAATCCCAGCCGCGCAAGACCACGTTCCGCGTGCTGCTGCCGATGTTCAACCCGACCAAACAATTCGAAAGCAACCGCGACGGCGTTCCGGGGACGCCGTCGCATGCCTCACAGAACTCCAGATGAGGAATGACAATGCCCGCAGGTAGCATACTTGTAGCCGACGATGACACCGCCATCCGTACGGTACTGAACCAGGCTCTCTCGCGCGCCGGCTATGAGGTGCGCCTGACCGGGAACGCGGCGACGTTGTGGCGCTGGGTAAGCCAGGGCGAGGGGGATCTCGTCATCACCGACGTGGTGATGCCGGACGAGAACGCCTTCGATCTGCTGCCGCGGATCAAGAAGATGCGCCCCAATCTGCCCGTCATCGTGATGAGCGCGCAGAACACCTTCATGACGGCGATCCGCGCCTCGGAGCGCGGCGCCTATGAATATCTGCCGAAGCCGTTCGACCTCAAGGAGCTCATCACCATCGTCGGCCGCGCGCTGGCGGAGCCCAAGGAGCGGGTGGCCAGCCATCCCGACGAGAACGAGTTCGATTCGATTCCGCTGGTCGGCCGCTCGCCCGCGATGCAGGAAATCTACCGGGTGCTGGCGCGGCTGATGCAGACCGACCTCACCGTGATGATCTCCGGCGAGTCCGGCACCGGCAAGGAGCTGGTCGCGCGCGCGCTGCACGATTACGGCAAGCGGCGCAACGGCCCGTTCGTCGCGGTCAACATGGCGGCGATCCCGCGCGACCTCATCGAATCGGAGTTGTTCGGCCATGAACGCGGCGCCTTCACCGGCGCCAATACCCGCGCCTCGGGCCGGTTCGAACAGGCCGAAGGCGGCACCCTGTTCCTCGATGAAATCGGCGACATGCCGATGGAGGCGCAGACCCGTCTGCTGCGCGTGCTGCAGCAGGGCGAATACACCACGGTCGGCGGCCGTACGCCGATCAAGACCGACGTGCGCATTGTGGCTGCGAGCAACAAGGACCTGCGCATCCTGATTCAGCAGGGCCTGTTCCGCGAGGACCTGTTCTTCAGCCTCAACGTCGTGCCGCTGCGGCTGCCGCCGCTGCGAGAGCGAATCGAGGATTTGCCGGATTTGATCCGGCACTTCTTCACGCTGGCCGAGAAGGACGGATTGCCGCCGAAGAAGCTCGATGTGCTGGCGCTGGAACGCCTGAAGCAGCATCGCTGGCCCGGCAATGTGCGCGAACTTGAAAACCTCGCGCGCCGGTTGGCCGCTTTGTATCCACAGGACGTGATCACGGGCTCCGTCATCGACGGCGAACTGGCGCCTCCGGCGGTGACTTCTGGCGGCAGCGTCCAGCACGGCGTCGACAACCTCGGCGGCGCGGTCGAAGCTTATTTGTCATCGCATTTTTCGGGCTTTCCCAACGGCGTACCTCCACCGGGGCTCTATCACCGGATCCTCAAGGAAATCGAGATTCCGCTGCTCACGGCGGCGCTGGCGGCCACGCGCGGCAATCAGATTCGCGCCGCCGATCTGCTGGGCCTCAACCGCAACACGCTGCGGAAGAAGATCCGGGATCTCGACATTCAGGTCTATCGGAGCGGCAGTTAGCGGCTGCGGGATCTGGAATACGTTCATAAATTGAGCCCGCGGAGTTCGCTGCGAGGGCACGCCGCGGAATTGTCGCAATTCGGCAACATTGTGATATGAATGCATCAGTCCGCTGCCGGCGGACCTAGGCCTTCAGCTCACACCTTGCCGGAATGACCAGCGCAGACACCTCGACCTCATCGTTCGATCCGACGTTTGCTGAATCCAGGGGATCAACCCTGCGGAGGTGGCTGGCGCCGTTCGCCGTCGTTATTGCGCTATTGTCGGCCTTCCTCACTTTCGTCGTCCTGATGGGCCTGACGCCGGTCGATGCGACGCGGGAGGTGGTCTATTCGTTCCTGCTGATCAATGCGGCGACCATCCTGCTCCTGGTCGGCATCATCGTCCGCGAGGTCTGGCAGGTGGTTCAGGCCCGGCGCCGTGGCCGGGCAGCGGCGCGACTGCACGTCCAGATCGTCAGCCTGTTCTCCGTCATTGCGGTGTTGCCGGCGGTGCTGGTGGCGATCGTCGCCAATATCACCATCGATCGCGGCCTCGACCGGCTGTTTTCAGGTCCGACGCGCGAGGTGATCCAGAACTCGCTGATCGTGGCCAACGCCTATCTGCACGAGCATGCGCAGGTCATTCGCGGCGACATCCTGGGCATGGCCAACGACATCGCCAATGCGCGGCCGCTGTTCGACCAGGACCGTGGCACCTTTCGCCGGCTGCTGACCGCAAGTGCCGCCGCGCGCAACCTGCCGGGCGCCATGGTGATCGACAATGTCCCCAATGTCCTGGAGACCGCGCAAACCGGTATCGCGCAGGCCTTCACGACGCCGGCCCCGGAATTCCTCAGCGGCGTCGATGAAACCGAACCGCAGATCGCCGTGTTCATCGAGGCGAATTACGTTGCCGCCGTGATCCGGCTGCGCGCGTTCAACGACACTTTCCTCTATGTCGCCCGCCTGCTCGATCCGCGCGTGGTCGCGCAGCTAAGACAGACCCAGGCCAGTGTCGCCGAATACGCCCAGATGGAGTCGCGCAAGCTCGGCTTCCAGGTGGCGCTCGCGCTGATGTTCGCGGTGATCGCGCTGACCATCCTGATGGCTTCGGTTCTGATCGGGCTGAATTTCGCCAATTGGCTGGTGGCGCCGATCCGGCGGCTGATGGGCGCCGCCAATATCGTCTCGACCGGCGACCTGAATGTTCAGGTGCCGGTTCACAAGTCCGAGGGCGATCTCGCCCAGCTCGGCGAAACCTTCAACAAGATGACGCAGGAGCTGCGCACGCAGCGCGACGAACTGGTCGGCGCCAGCGAGCTGATCGACAGCCGGCGCCGGTTCATCGAGGCGGTATTGTCGTCGGCGAGCGCCGGCATCATCGGGGTCGATGCCGCCGGCAATGTCGGTATTCTCAACCGTTCCGCCGAAAAACTGATCGGCCACGCGGAATCCGAGACGCTGGACCATCCGCTGTCGGACGTGCTGCCCGAACTCGATGACATGATGAAGACCGCGCGCGAGGGCACCCAGCGGCTGGTGCAGGGCCAGATCACCCTTCTCCGCGACGGCCACGAGCGCAATCTGTCGGTGCGGGTCAGCGCCGAACAGACCAGCCAGTCGCGCGACAGCTATATCATCACGCTCGACGACATCACCGAGCTGGTTTCGGCGCAGCGGACCTCGGCGTGGGGCGACGTCGCCCGGCGCATCGCGCACGAAATCAAGAACCCGCTGACGCCGATCCAGCTTTCGGCCGAGCGCATCCGCCGCAAATTCGGCAAGGTCATCACCGAGGACAAGGCGATCTTCGAGCAGTGCACCGATACCATCGTGCGGCAGGTCGACGATATCAGGCGGATGGTCGATGAATTCTCACGCTTCGCGCGAATGCCGAAACCCGTCATGGAGGGCGAGGACGTCGCCGACACCGTCCGGCAGGCGGTGTTCCTGATGCGGGTCGGCAATCCCGACATCGACTTCGAAGCCGAGATCAAGGACGACCCGATGCGGGCGCAGTTCGACCGGCGGCTGATTTCGCAGGCGCTGACCAACATCATCAAGAATGCGACCGAGGCCATCGAAGCCGTCCCGGCGGAGGAGCTGGGCAAGGGCCGGATCGAGGTCGTTGCCGCCATCGAAGGAGATGACATCGTGATCGATGTCATCGACAACGGGATCGGCCTGCCCAAGGTGGCGCGGGCGCGGTTGCTCGAACCCTATGTGACCACGAGGTCGAAGGGCACCGGCCTGGGTCTGGCCATCGTTGGCCGGGTTCTGGAAGACCACGGCGGCAAGATCGAGCTGCACGATGCCGCGGACATCCGGCCGGGGCAGCGCGGCGCCTGGATGCGGCTGCGGTTTGCCATCTCGGGCCACGCAGCGAAGCCGGAGATCAAGGAGCCGGCGGCAGAAACAAGGCAGCCGGCGCCTGAAACCATTGAGCCCGCTGACACGACTAACAATGAAACAAAAATCGAAGCCGCAACCGGCAACTGACAAGACAGGGCGCGACCCATGGCAAATGACATTCTGATTGTCGATGACGAAGCAGATATTCGGGATCTGGTTGCCGGCATTCTCGATGATGAGGGATTCACAACCCGGACCGCGCGCGACAGCGATTCGGCGCTGGCGGAAATCGCCAACCGGCGGCCGAATCTGGTGTTTCTCGACATCTGGTTGCAGGGCAGCAAGCTCGACGGCCTGCAACTGCTGGAGCAGATCAAGAAGGACCACGCCGACGTGCCTGTCGTGATGATCTCGGGGCACGGCAATATCGAGACCGCGGTCGCCGCCATCAAGCGGGGCGCCTACGACTTCATCGAAAAGCCCTTCAAGTCGGACCGGCTGATCCTGGTGGCGACCCGGGCGCTCGAGACCTCGCGGCTGAAGCGCGAGGTGAAGGAACTCAAGCAACTGGCGCCGGCCGCCAGCGTGCTGACCGGTCGCTCGGCCTGCATGAACCAGCTGCGCCAGACCATCGAGCGGGCCGCCAAGGCCAACAGCCGCATCCTGATCGTCGGCCCGTCCGGCGCCGGCAAGGAACTGGCGGCCCGCACCCTGCACAACGCATCGGCCCGTACCGAGGGACCGTTCGTCGTCATCAACGCCGCGGCGATCACGCCGGAGCGCATGGAAGTCGAGCTGTTCGGCATCGAACAGTCCAACGGCGAGCAGCAGCGCAAGGCGGGGGCGCTGGAGGAGGCCCATGGCGGCACCTTGTTCATCGACGAGATCGGCGACATGCCGCGGGAGACCCAGAACAAGATCCTGCGCGTTCTGGTCGACCAGACCTTCCAGCGAGCGGGCGGCACCACCAAGGTCCATGTCGACGTCCGCATCATTTCATCGACCGCGCGTAACCTGGAAGAAGAGATCGCCGAAGGCCGGTTCCGCGAGGATCTCTATCACCGCTTGTCGGTGGTGCCGATCCGGGTGCCGCCGCTGTCGGAAAGGCGCGAGGACATCCCCGAGCTGATCGACTATTTCATGGATCAGATCTCGGTCGCGACCGGGCTGCCCAAGCGCCAGATCGGCCAGGATGCGATGGCGGTATTGCAGTCGCACGTCTGGCCCGGCAACGTCCGCCAGCTTCGCAACAACGTCGAACGCGTGATGATTCTGGCGAGCGGCGGTCCGGAGGTGATCATCACCGCCGATATGTTGCCGCAGGACGTCGGCTCGATGGTGCCGGCGATGCCGACCAGCAACAATGGCGAACACATCATGGGCCTGCCGCTGCGCGAGGCGCGGGAGGTATTCGAGCGCGACTATTTGATCGCACAGATCAGTCGCTTTTCCGGAAATATCTCGCGTACCGCGGAATTCGTCGGCATGGAGCGCTCGGCGCTGCATCGCAAGCTCAAGGCGCTCGGCGTCGGCTAGGTAACCTCAGCGTTCATTCCATGCATTTGCTTGAGAAAATTCATCTCTTTCCGTGCTTTTACGGAGAATTGCACCAGTGTTCTGTGCGACTGAGGCGCGAACTGGCTTGCCTAAAAAGCGCGCCTGCCTTCTAATCATACCGCCGCGCCCTCGGAGGGGGATCTCAGGGGAAGCCGGCAACCGGGGAACCGCTCCGCTAGAGAGCAGCCATCGGTTCAATAAAAAGAAGCAAACAAGACTGCGGGACAAAAACAATGGCGGCAGACCGCGCACAAAACCTACAAGACACCTTCCTTAATCACGTTCGTAAGACCAAGACGCCACTGACGATCTTTCTGGTCAATGGGGTGAAGCTGCAGGGGATTGTCACCTGGTTCGACAATTTCTGCCTGCTGCTCCGTCGCGACGGTCATTCGCAGCTCGTCTACAAGCACGCGATCTCGACCATCATGCCGGGCGCTCCGATCCAGCTGTTCGAAGGCGGCGAGGACGCGCCGGCTTGAGAGTGATCTGATTGGAACCCCGAAATCCTGAGGGGGGCGCCGACCGTCCGCGGTCGGCAGGGGGCAAAGAATCGGGGCGGGTGGTTGTCATCGGCCCCTATCTGCGTGTGCGTCGCGGTGACCCCGACGCGCCAATGGATTCGCATGCCATGCGTGATTCCGAGGCGCGGCTGGAGGAAGCCGTCGGCTTGGCGCGTGCCATTGATCTTGTGATCGCGGAGGCGCTGATCGCGCCGATCAGCCAGGTCCGGCCCGCCACCTATCTCGGCAAGGGCAAGGTCGAGGAGATCGTCGGCCTGATCACCGGGCACGACATCGAACTCGTGGTGATGGACTGCGCGCTGTCGCCGATCCAGCAGCGCAACCTCGAGAAGGCCTGGAACACCAAGGTGCTCGACCGCACCGGACTGATCCTCGAAATCTTCGGCCGGCGCGCCAAGACCAGGGAAGGTTCGCTTCAGGTCGAGCTGGCGCATTTGAATTATCAGCGCAGCCGGCTGGTGCGGTCATGGACCCATCTGGAGCGGCAGCGCGGCGGTTTCGGGTTCATGGGGGGACCCGGCGAAACGCAGATCGAGGCCGACCGCCGGCTGATCGGCGATCGCATCGCGCGGCTGGAAAACGAAATCAGTAAAGTTCAGGCGACGCGGCGGCTGCATCGCGAGGGACGCAAGCGGGTGCCGTATCGCGTCGTGGCGCTGGTCGGCTACACCAACGCCGGAAAGTCGACGCTGTTCAACCGCCTGACCCGCGCCGAGGTGCAGGCGGCCGACATGCTGTTCGCGACGCTGGATCCGACCTTGCGCGCGCTCCATCTGCCGCATGGCGGCAAGGCGATGCTGTCGGATACCGTCGGCTTCATCTCCAATTTGCCGACGCAATTGGTGGCGGCGTTCCGCGCAACGCTGGAGGAAGTGCTGGAAGCCGACGTCATTCTCCACGTCCGCGACATCTCGCATGAGGACGCCGAAGCGCAGCAGCGCGACGTCGATACCGTGCTGCGGCAGCTCGGCATCGATCCCGACGCCGGCCGCATTCTCGAGGTCTGGAACAAGATCGATCGCTTCGATCCCGAGATGCGTGAAAATCTGCAGAACATCGCCGCCCGCCGTCCGCCGGAACGCCCGTGCTTCCTGGTTTCGGCCGAGACCGGTGAGGGGGTCGAGGCGCTATTGACGGCGATCGAGCATCGGCTGGCGGCGACCCGGATGACGCTGGACCTGTCGATCGACGCCTCCGACGGCGCCGGCATCAGCTGGCTGCATCGCAATTCCGAAGTGCTCAACAAGCAGCTTCACGACGGCCGCTTCGACATGACCGTGCGCGTCGATGAAACCAAGCGCGACATCGTCGTCAATCGCTTCGACGCCGTACCGCATTCGTAATTGTCGTCCCTGCGAACGCAGGGACCCATAATCCCGGGCGTTCATCGTTACGATAGATCGTCGAACATCGTCATCACATCGATGGATCACGCGGTATGGGTCCCGGCGTTCGCCGGGACGACGGTGTTGATAGTTCTATTCGTTGCCTTTCGCTTCGTCCCACAGCGCATCCATTTCCTCGAGAGATGCCTGCTCCAGCGTACTTCCCCGGGCCGCCAGCGTTTTCTCGATATAGCCAAACCGGCGTTCGAACTTGGCGTTGGTGCTGCGCAGCGCCAGGTCGGGATCGGCGCCGACATGGCGCGCCAGATTGACCAGCGCGAACAGCAGGTCGCCGGTTTCCTCGGCAAGCTCCCTGGCGTCGCCATTATCCAGTGCGGCCTCGATCTCGTCGGCCTCCTCGCGGATCTTGCGCAGGACTTCGCGGGGGTCGTTCCAGTCGAATCCGACGCTGGAGGCCTTGCGCTGCAATTGCATGGCGCGCGACAACGCGGGCAGTCCTGCCTTGACGCCGGACAGCAGCGATGTGTGCGAGATTTCCTCAGGTGGCCGCCGCGCGGCGCGCTCGGCGCGCTCCTCGGCCTTGATGCGCTCCCATGCGCTGGTGACGCCGACCGGCGTCAACCGGCCGTTCTCGTCGGCGAATACATGCGGATGCCGCCGGATCATCTTGCGCGTGACCGCCTCGACCACGTCGCCGAACGCGAACGCGTCCTGCTCCTCGGCCATGCGGGCGTGATACACCACCTGCAGCAGGAGATCGCCGAGTTCGTCCTTGAGGTCGTCGAGATCGCCGCGCGCGATGGCGTCGGCGACTTCATAGGCTTCCTCGATGGTGTAAGGCGCGATCGTCGCGAAATTCTGTTCGAGATCCCACGGACAGCCGCTGCCGGGCGTGCGCAGTGCCGCCATGATTTCGAGCAGGCGTGAAATATCGCGGGAAGGGGTCATGACGCACCCAAAGGCCGGAGAGAACATCAGGCCTTATGCCGCAACGGGAGCCGCCGTCCCAGCGAAACGAGCCGGGCAGGCGGATGTTTCCACCGATTGGCCCTGAGGTCGATGAGTGCTATGGGCACGCCATGAGCGACCAACTCCAAACCGAAACCGCGCTGGTGCTGTTTTCCGGCGGACAGGATTC
>NZ_JAURXB010000194.1 GCF_030654605.1 Bradyrhizobium sp. | reverse complement strand
TGATCAACTGCCTGGCCTCGGCGGCGTCCAGCGGCGCGCCGGCCAATGCGACGTCCTTCATCAGCTCGATGTCGACGCCGCCGGTGCCGAACAGCACCACCGGTCCCATCTCGGCGTCGAGCGCAGCGCCGACCACCAGTTCGAGGTCGGCCTTGACCTGCTGCGCGATCAGGATGCCTTCGAGCTTCGGCTTGCCCTTGAGCTTCTTGACCCGGTTGGTGATGTCGGTGAAGGCCTTCTTCACCTCGGCGGCATTGTTGATGTTCAGCACCACGCCGCCGATGTCGGATTTGTGCAGGATGTCCGCGCTGACCACTTTTGCAACCACCGGAAAGCCGATCTTCCTGGCGATCTTGACCGCTTCCGCCGCGGTCTGAGCGATCTCTTCTTTCGAGACCGGGATGCCATAGGCCTTCAGAAGCTTCTTCGAGGCGACTTCGTCGAGCGCCGCCGCGCCATTGGCGTTCTTCAGCGTCTTCTCCAGCGTCGCGCGCGCCGAGGCGCTCGAACTCGATACGATGTCCGGCACCACCTTGCGCAGGCCGGCATAGTCGATCAGCGATTTGATCGCGCCGACCGCGCGATCGAGCCCCTGCATCACCGCGATGTTCGGCAACGATTTGCGCAGGCCCTTGGTGAATTCGGTAAAGCCGATCGACATCGTCGAGATGTAGACCACGGGCTTGGAGGCCGCGCCGGCCATGTCGTTGACGATGCGCAGATTGCGCTCGCGCAGTTCGTGCGGCGCTTTCGGCAGTTCGGCATCGATGATGACGATGTCGGTGTCGGGATCGTCGATCATGACCTGGATCGACGCCATATAGACCGAGGGATCGACCACCGCGGCAAAACCCGCGTCGAGCGGATTGCCGACGATGCTGCCGGGGCCGAGCATTTTTGCCAGTTTCGCGGTGGCGTTGGCGCTCAGCGGCGCAAAGTTCAGCCCGGCCGAAAAGAACGCGTCGATCAATAGGCCGCGCTTGCCGCCGGACAGCGATACTGCGGCGAGCCGGTTGCTCTTCGGCGGTTCGGCGTGAACGAAGCATTCGGTGGTTTCGATCAGCTCATCGAGGCCACGGACGCGAATCACGCCCTCCCGCGTCGAGATGGCATCAAACGTCTCGATCGAGCCGGCCAGCGCGCCGGTATGGGCCATCGCGGCGGCGCGTCCGCCCTCCGATGCCCCGAGCTTGAGCGCGATCACCGGCTTGCCGGCGGCACGCGCGGCCTTGCAGGCCTCGCGGAACACCTTGGTATTTCGCACGCCCTCGAGATAGACCACGATCACGCGAACCGAGGGATCGGCGGCGAAATAGCTCATCAGATCCGGCGTTTCGAGACCGGTTTCGTTGCCGGTCGTCACCATGTAGCCAACGCCGACGCCACGATCCTCCAGCGCCTGGCGGATCGCCATCACGATCGCGCCGGATTGGCCGGCGATCGCGACGGGACCCGCCTCCATCGTGACGATGCGGTCGTCGATGTTGGTGAAAAGGTTTTCGCCGGCGCTGAGATTGCCGAGGCAGTTCGGGCCGGTGACGGCGAGGCCGGTTTCCTTGACGGCCTGCTTCAGCTCGACCGCCAGCTTCTGGCTTTCATCGTCCTGCAATTCGCTGAAGCCGGAGGTGACGATGGTGGCGGAACGGGCGCCGGCTGCTGCGGCATCGCGGATCACCTGCACCGCGAAACGGGCCGGCACCAGCACCAGCACGTGGTCCGGCTTGTCCGGCAGGCTGGCGAAATCCTTGTAGCAGGGAACGCCCCAGATGGTTTCGCGCTTCGAATTCACCGGATAGAGGCCGCCCGCGAACTTGTACTTGACCAGGTTGTTCCAGATCCGCTCGGCATAGTTGCCGGGCTTGTCGGTGGCGCCGACCAGCACGATGTTGCGCGGATGCAGCATCGCATGGATGCTTTTCACGATCTCGCTGGCGTCGGGGGCGGGGGACCATTTGCCGGCCGAACCGGACGCATTGCTGGCGTGGGCTTCCATAGGTATTTCCAACCCTTCGTTTCTTGTTCTGCGGCAGCAAGCGATTCGATGGCGAGTGTGCATCTTTAGCCGCTGCGTGGCGGTTCGCCCATCTGGTTCACCGGTCCGGAAACAAACAGATCATTTCCGCCCGCGTCAACACGCAGCTGTCCGTCGGCTGGTTCCGGTTATTCCGTGGCGCGGTCTTACGCGGCAAAAAGAAAGGGGCCCCAGCTTGCGCTGGAGCCCCTCGACGGTCGGGGCATTGCCGGGTATGTGCCCAAACCGTAGTTCTGGGCGCGACCTCGTGAGGTTGCGCCCCCGGGAGACCTCACATGTTGTAGGCGCGTTCGGTGTGCTCGGTGATGTCGAGACCCTCGCGTTCCACCTCGACGGTGGCGCGGAGGCCGACGATCACATCGACGACCTTGAACAGGATCGCCGAACCGATGCCCGACCACACCAGCGTGGTGGCGACGCCCCAGAACTGCGACGTCATCTGCGCGACCAGGTCGTACTCCGCGATCTTGCCGATCGTGTAGTCCATGACGCCGGTGCCGCCGAGAGCCGGATTCACCAGGATGCCGGTGCCGAGCGCACCGACGATGCCGCCGACGCAATGGACGCCGAACACGTCGAGCGCGTCGTCATAGCCGAGCGCGTTCTTGATCACGGTGCAGAAGAACAGGCAGACCACACCGACCACGAGACCGAGCACGATCGCTCCCATCGGACCGGCAAAGCCGGCCGCGGGCGTGACCGCCACGAGTCCAGCCACCGCGCCCGACAATGCGCCGAGCAGCGAGGGATGGCCCTTGATGATCCATTCTGCGAACATCCAAGCCAGCGCCGCCGCCGCAGTTGCGACGAAGGAGTTGGTCATGGCGAGCGCGGCGCCGCCGGAGGCTTCGAGATTCGATCCGGCGTTGAAGCCGAACCAGCCGACCCAGAGCAGCGAGGCGCCGATCATGGTCATGGTCAGCGAATGCGGAGCCATCAGGTCCTTGCCGTATCCGGTACGCTTGCCGATCAGGATCGCACCGACGAGACCGGCGATGCCGGCGTTGATGTGCACCACGGTGCCACCGGCAAAGTCGAGCGCGCCCTTCTTGAAGATCCAGCCGGCATCGTCCGCAAACGCGGTCTTCGCGGTTTCGAAGGCGGCGGTCGCAGCTGTCTTGGCAGCGCCGTCGGCTGCGGTTTCCACGGCCTTGAGCGCCGCGGAGATCGCGTCCGGTCCAGCCCAGTACCAGACCATGTGCGCGATCGGCAGATAGATCAGGGTGACCCAGAGCGGGACGAAAAGTGCTACCGCGGCGAACTTCATGCGCTCGGCGAATGCGCCGACGATGAGGGCGGGCGTGATCGCCGCGAAGGTCATCTGGAAGCAGATATAGATCAGCTCCGTGATGTTGACGTCAGCGGTGAAGGTCGCAACCTGGGCATCGAGAATGGTCTTGCCTTCGGGCGCGATCTTCAGGAAGGCCTTGGAGAAGCCACCGATGAAGTCCGAACCGCCGGTGAAGGCCAGGCTGTAGCCGTACAGCACCCAGATGATGGTGACGATGCAGACGGTGTAGAAAACCTGCGCCAGCACCGAGAGCATGTTCTTGGAACGGACCAGGCCGCCATAGAACAGCGCAAGGCCGGGGATCGTCATCAGCAGCACCAGCACCGTCGATGTCATCATCCAGGCATTGTCGCCCTTGTTGACGGTTGCCTCGGCAAAGGCAGAGGTAGCGGCGAGCAGGCCAACTGCGAAGGCCGCCAATCCCGCGCTATAGGGACGTTTGAACGTCATTTGTTTTACTCCTGAGTGGAAAAGGTTGAGCGCGAAATCAGAGGGCCGCGGCATCGGCCTCGCCGGTGCGGATGCGGACCGCATGGTCGAGGTTGATGACGAAGATCTTGCCGTCGCCGATCTGTCCGGTTTTGGCCGCCGTGGTGATGGCATCGATGGTCTTGTCGACCTGGTCCGAGGCGATCGCGACCTCGATCTTGATCTTGGGCAGGAAGCTCACGGCGTATTCGGCACCGCGATAGATTTCCGTATGGCCTTTCTGCCGGCCGTATCCCTTGACTTCCGTCACCGTTAAACCGTGAACGCCAATGGCGGTCAGGGCGTCCCGGACTTCTTCGAGTTTGAATGGCTTGATGATCGCCATAACAATTTTCATGGGTCCTATCCCCGCTTGGGCCCGGACCAGACACGACCGGGCGTTCTCGACTGAGGTTCACCACGCGAAGAAGTTCACTACGCGGGCACAGCCAGACCAGATAGAATCAAATGCCGTGCCAGATCGGCGGCATTCCCTAACGGATTATGAACGCGGGTCTTTTCGGGCTTTTCGGGAATCGTCCCTACCTGCGCTATTCCGCCGCGCCTAAAGCCTAGCCATGCCTGCTCAGTTATGAGGCAGGACAGACTGCGGACATAATCGTGCCCATGGGGCGGGCAATTTGCGGGTAATTAGGTAGAGAAGCCTATTGAAGCGCCTCGCCATGCTGCGAAATATCCAGGCCTTCCATTTCCTGCTGCAGCGAAACCCGCAGCGGCACGAAGGCGCCGACCAGCTTCAGCAGCACGAAGGTCATGCCGCCCGACCACAGCAGGGTGACGGCCACGCCGTAGAACTGGATCAGCAATTGCCGCCCGTTGCCCTCGAGCAGGCCGGAGGTCCCGCCGATCGCTGATGTCGCGAACACGCCGGCCAGCAGCGTGCCGGTCATTCCGCCGATGCCATGAACCCCGAAGACGTCGAGCGAATCGTCGTAGCCGAGGCGCTGCTTCAGGCTGGTGCAGGCCCAGAAGCACAGCATGCCCGCGATCACGCCAATGACGATGCCGTGCCAGGGCTCGACGAAGCCCGAAGCGGGCGTGATGGTGCCCAAGCCCGCCACCGCGCCGGAGATCATGCCGAGCACTGACGGCTTGCGCCGGGTCGACCATTCGACCGCGGCCCAGGTCAGCGCGCCGGCGCAGGCGGCAAGGTGCGTCGCCGTGATCGCCATCACCGCGCGGGGACTGGCTGACAGCGCCGAGCCGCCATTGAAGCCGAACCATCCGACCCACAGCATGCCGGTGCCGATCACCGCGAGCGACAGATCGAACGGCGCCAGATTTTCGGAGCCGTAGCCATGACGCTTGCCCATGACCTTGGCCGCGACCAGGCCGCCGATGCCGGCGGACAGATGCACCACGAGGCCGCCGGCGAAATCCAGCACGCCCATGGTGGCGAGGAAGCCGCCGCCCCAGACCCAGTGTGCCAGCGGCACATAGACGAACATGAACCAGCCAACGGAAAACAGCAGGTAGGCCGAGAACCGCATGCGGTCGGCCACCGCACCCGCCACCAGCGCGACCGTGATGATCGCAAACGTCATCTGGTACAGCATGAACAGCGCTTCCGGAATCGTCTTCGCCGCCGGGTTGACGTCGTCCATCTTCATGCCGGCGAGAAACCAGCGATCCAGCGTTCCGAGCCACGGACCGTCGCCGACGAACGCCAGCGAATAGCCGAACGCGACCCAGAGAACTGAAATCAGCGCCACGGCGGCCAGGCTCTGCGCCATCGTCGCCAACACGTTCTTCTTGCGCACCATGCCCGAATAGAACAGCGCCAGGCCCGGGATGGTCATCATCAGCACCAGCGCGGTGGCGGCGATCATCCAGGCGGTATCGGCGGCATTGATGCCGGACGGTTCAGCGGCCAGAGCCGGCGTCACCAGCGATACCAGCAATGATGCGATCGAAAAGGTCGCCGCAGCGCGAGCTGCGTGACGTGGCAGAACCCCCATGATGTTTCCCCAGCCTGTTATCGAAATAAGTGTCTTGATGCGATGTCTTCACGCGGTGTCCTGGAGCGCCGCTGTGCCGTGAAAGCCCGTCAGAGCGCGTCGCTGTCGGTTTCGCCGGTGCGGATGCGCAGCGCATGATCGATAGGTGTGACAAAAATCTTGCCGTCGCCGATCTGGCCGGTGCGGGCGCTTGCCGTGATCACCTCGACCGCCTTGTCCGCGATGTCGGAGGCGACCGCGATCTCGATCCGCAGCTTGGGCAGGAAGTTCACGACATATTCGGCGCCGCGATAGATTTCGGTGTGGCCCTTCTGGCGGCCGTAACCCTTGACCTCGGTCACCGTCATGCCGTGGACGCCGATGGCGGTGAGCGCCTGGCGGACTTCGTCCAGCTTGAACGGTTTGATGATCGCGACGACGAGTTTCATGGTCAGGCCTTATCTTCTCAATTTCGGTAATTGGGCGTCGGGTGATTTGCGCCGGGCCAAATCTGGCATCTTTCTGGGCAAATGGCACAAAAAAGTTGCAAGCGGTGGGAAAACATTTGTGGCCGGCCGCCGGCATCCCTGTACAGGGGCCCGGATCGTCCGCCACAATGGCTTTTTGCGGTGCCGGAGCCTTGACGTGGAGGCACGCCGCCGCGGTCAACCGGGGGAGAAGATCATATGGCGGCTCGATCCTGGTTTTATGCATCCGAGGGCCAGCAGCAGGGGCCCTATCCCGAGATCCAGCTTCGCGAGTTGATCGCCCGGGGCACCATCACCGCGGACACGCTGGTCTGGACCGAGGGCATGGCCAACTGGCAGCGGGTGGCAGAAATTCCGGGTCTCGCGCCGGGCGCCTCGAGCCCGCCGGCGATGCCGCGTACGGGCACCGCCTTGCCGCGCACCGGCGGATATAGCGACGGGCCGCTGTCGGTCGACCTGCCGCTGTGGGGCTTCCTCGGTCGTGTCCTGCTGCTGGGGATCGGATCCCTGCTGGTGATTCCCGCGCCGTGGACCGGCACCGCGTTCTATCGCTGGATGGCGTCGCGAACCCAGGTGCCCGGACGACCCAATTTCGCCTTCACCGGCCAGCCCACCGACATCTGGTACGTCTTCATCGCGCTGGGGCTGCTGAACTATGCGAGCGTATACGACAGCACCATGCAACTTCTCGCTATTCCGGTTTCGGCATATCTGTCGTGGATATTGCTGCGATGGCTCGCCGGCAATCTCAGCTCGAACGGCCAGCCGCTTCCGATTGCCTTCAACGGCAGCGCGGTCACCTTCATCGGCTGGCAGTTGCTGACATACATCTCGTTCATCACCATCATCGGCTGGGCCTGGGTCACCGCGGCCTGGGTGCGCTGGATCTGCCGCAACATCAGCGGCACGCGCCGTGAGGTGATCTTCAACGGTTCGGGGTTGGAAATCCTGTGGCGGACGATCGTACTCGGGATCGGCTGCGCCTTCCTGATTCCGATTCCGTGGGTGCTGCGCTGGTATAACCGCTGGTTCATCTCCCAGTTCGAGCTGGTCGAGCGAACCGCCTGACGCAAGCTTCGCCGCTCACTTGCGCTCGCGCAGCGAGCCTTCCTGCGCCACGGAAGCCACCAGCGTGCCGTCCTGCTTGAAGATCATGCCGCGGGTGAGGCCGCGGCCGCCGCGCGCGCTCGGTGAATCCTGCGCGTAGAGCAGCCATTCGTCGGCGCGGAACGGGCGGTGAAACCACATCGCGTGGTCGAGGCTCGCCGGCATCATCCGCTTGTCGAACAGCGTCCGGCCGTAACGCGCCATCGCGGCATCCAGCAGCGAAAAATCCGAGGCATAGGCCAGCGCGCACATGTGCAGCGCCGGATCGTCGGGCAGTTTCGAGGCGGTCCGGATCCAGACATTGATGCGGCCGTCGTCGATCTTCTGGCCGAAGTAGCGTCCGAGCTCGACCGGGCGCAGTTCGATCGGACGGTCCGACTCGTAATAGCGCCGGATGAATTCCGGCATCTCGCGGAACATCGGCTGTTTTACAATCTCGTCGGCGGTGAGCTTTTCCGGCGGCGGCACGTCGGGCATCTTGTCCTGGTGGTCGAACGCGCCTTCTTCCTCGACATGAAACGACACCATGATCGAGAAGATGGCGTTGCCGTGCTGGATCGCGGTGACCCTTCGGGTCGAATAGCTCTTGCCGTCGCGCAGCCGCTCGACCTCGTAGATGATCGGAATCTGCGTATCGCCGGGCAGGATGAAATAGCAATGCAGCGAATGCGGCAGCCGGCCCTCGACGGTGCGGCACGCCGCCACCATGGCCTGCCCGATCACCTGCCCGCCGAACACCCGTTGCCAGCTCGTCTTCGGGCTGTTGCCGCGGAACAGGTTCACCTCGATCGGCTCGAGATCGAGAATGGAAATCAGGTCGATGACGCCTTTGGACATGGCCGCGCTTTCGGTAGGTTTTCGTCGTTCCGGGGCGATGCGAGGCATCGAACCCGGAACCTCGGGATTCCCCGATGTGCAATAGCACATCTGAGGTTCACGCTATCGCATGCCCCGGAATGACGAACAGAGATATTTCACCCTTGTTTCGCGTCCCTGTTTCACCCAGCTATAATCAGGTAGCAAGGGTAGTTTCGTGACGCGAGCAAGCAGGTTTGGACATGTCGGCACAGCGTAGCATTGTCATCGGCGGGGGCGCGTTTGCGGGGCTGGCGCTGGCGCTGGCCCTGCGTCAGGGCCTCGGCCCCGAAATTCCGGTCATTGTCGCCGATCCGGCGCTCGGCTTGCGGCCGAGCCGCGATCCCCGCGCCACCGCGATCGTCGCGGCCTGCCGCCGGCTGTTCGCAGCCCTCGAGGTGTGGGATCAGGTCGCCGCCTCCGCGCAGCCCATCCTCGACATGGTCGTTACCGATTCCAAGGTGGAAGACGCCACAAGGCCGGTGTTTCTGACCTTCGCCGGCAATGTCGAGCCCGGCGAACCGTTCGCGCACATGGTCGAGAATCGTCATCTGATCGACGCGCTGGTCGCGCGCGCCGAGGCCGCGGGCATCGATCTCAGGGCCACCGCGGTCACAAGTTTCGAGTCGCGCGGCGACGGCGTCGATGTGACGCTGGCCGACGGCAGCGTCATCGAGGCGAGCCTTTTGGTCGCCGCCGACGGCGCGCGCTCGAAGCTGCGCGAGCGCGCGGGCATCGCCACCCATGGCTGGGACTACGACCAGTCCGGCATCGTCGTCACCGTCGGCCACGAGCGCGAACATCACGGCCGCGCCGAAGAACATTTTTTGCCGGCGGGTCCGTTCGCGATCCTGCCGCTGACCGGCAACCGCTCGTCGCTGGTGTGGACCGAGAAGCGCGCCGAAGCCGCGCGCATGGTGGCCCTGAGCGAAGAGGAATTTCACGGCGAACTCGAGCAGCGCTTTGGCTTGCACCTCGGCGAGATCAAGGCGCTCGACAAGCCCCGCGCGTTTCCGCTCGGCTATTTCGTCGCGCGCTCCTTCATCGGCGAGCGGCTGGCGCTGGTCGGTGACGCCGCGCATGTGATTCACCCGATCGCGGGCCAGGGACTCAATATGGGCCTGAAGGATGTCGCTGCCCTTGCCGAAGTGATCGTCGATGCCGCGCGGCTCGGCATGGATCTGGGGCAGGCCGACGTGCTCGACCGCTATCAGCGCTGGCGCCGGTTCGACACCATGGCGATGGGGCTCGCCACCAATTCGCTCAATCTGTTGTTCTCCAACGAATCGACGCTGCTGCGCACGGTGCGCGACATCGGCCTCGGCCTGGTTGACCGCGCCCCGCCGCTGAAGAGCCTGTTCATCCGCCAGGCCGCGGGCCTGTCCGGCGACGTGCCGCGGCTGCTGAAGGGCGAGGCGTTGTAGCCCGGGCAGCAAAAGCGTCATTGCGAGGAGCTTTTGCGACGAAGCAATCCATCTCACAACCGGCGCGGTTGTGAGATGGATTGCTTCGCGGAGCCTGTCATCGGGCGCGCATTCGCGCGACCCGTTGGCTCGCAATGACGGATTGCGCTAGTCGATCTTCCTTGCCTCTTCCGGCAGCATGATCGGGATGCCGTCGCGGATCGGATAGGCGAGCTTGGCCGAACGCGAGATCAGCTCCTGCTTCGCCGCGTCGAACTCCAGCGGGCCCTTCGTCAGCGGACAGACCAGGATTTCCAGCAATTTGGGATCGACGGTGCCTTCAAGGCGTTCGGACGGGGAGGTCATGCGGTGGTCTCCGGCTCGGGTTTCGATCCCTTAGCATATTCGTTCGGCACGGCCAGCCGCCCGGTCATCGCGCCGCGATGGCGAGCAATTCGTCGAGCACGGCGGCCTGTTTGGCCTTTGGCAGCTTCTGTTCCGATAGCGCATAGCCGAGATACGCCCAATAGAGAATCTGCGCTCGCGCCCGGGCCACCGCGGGGGGCAGGCCATTGGCCCGGAACAGGTCTTCCACGTAGCTCAGCCGGCGCCGGTCGATCGCCTGCACCGCCGCCCGGGCCTTGGGATCGACGCTTGCCCAGGTGCGGACCGCGCTCTCCAGCGCCGGCCGGTTGCCGAACGCGCCGCGCAGCAGCCGCGGCAGCGGATTGGCGGAGCCGGAGGCGGCTTCGAGGTTGGCGATGACCTGTTCGGCGGCGACATCGCGCCAATGCGCGAGGATTGCGGCGTGGAACGCGCCGATATCGGCGAAGTGCCAGTAGAAGCTGCCCCGCGACACCCCCATCGCCTTGGCCAGCGGCTCGGCCTTCAGCGCCGTGAAGCCGCTGGCGGCCAGCGTCTCGAGGCCCTGATCGAGCCAGTCTTTGGCGGAAAGTTGATCGGCCATAGCGACGCTTGTGCAGCTCCTTGCGACATCTCACCATACACTACTGTATTGACATCCCTCGGCGCAACCTTCATAAGCACCATACAGTTATGTATGGAGACCGGTCCGATGCGCGATCTTCTGTTGCAATGTTCAGGGGTCGCCGCGATCGCGGTGGCGCTGATTCACGGCGTGCTCGGCGAAACAAAAGTGTTCGCGCGCGCCACCATCGAGCCGCCGCGGCTGCGCCAGCTGATCCGGCTGGTCTGGCAGGCCGGCACCGTGGCATGGATCGGCGGCGGTGTGCTGCTGATCGCGGCGCCCTGGATGGCCTCGGAGCCGGCCCGCCACTGGATCATCGTCACGCTCGCCGTCGTGTTCGGATTTGCCGCCCTCGCCAACGCATGGGCGATGCGCGGCCGGCACTTTGGCTGGGTCGCGTTGAGCGGCGTGGTCGCGCTGGCGGTGGCGGGATACTAGAAGCTTCGATGCTCGTGTGACCGAAGCCTCACGCGCTTGATTTCCTTTTGGCCGCCCGCGCAGAAATGTTCAGCGTCACTGCGGCGCGAACGAGCGCCTTCAGCGCCTTCTCATTGATATTGTCGCCCTCGTGGATATCGATGGCGCGCCGGACGTTGCCTTCGAGGCTGGAGTTGAAGAGGCCTGTGGAATTTTCCGTCCGCAGTACTGCCGGACGCGCCATCAGGCAATTGGGGCGGACCGCTTCAGGGTCTCGGACGGAAGCTCTCCAAAAGTGAGCCGGAAGTCCCGTGCGAAATGGCCGGGATTCTGAAATCCGCATTTCAGCGCGACCTGAATTACCGCGGTGCGTTCGTTCGAGTGTTCGAGCATCTCGCGCGCCCGGTCCAGTCGTACTCGCTTGGCAAAGTCTGCCGGCGAGTAGCCGCGGTCTCTCTTGAACTGCCGGAACAGGCTCCTGGCGCTCACATTGGCCACCGCAACCATCGCTTCGATATCGATGGGCTTGTCCCAGTTCGCCTCGATGAATTCCTCGACCCGCCTGACCGCCGAAGAACCGGCTGGCAACGGCTCCCGCAGAAGGAACTGCGTATAGCTGTGCCGGTGGCACATCAGAAACTTCATGATCACCATGCGCTCGACTTCCGCGGCGGCGAGGTCGGAGAAAAAAGTGCCGCGCTCGTTGAAGTCCGTCGCGAAGCTGAAGATTCTGCGTCGCAACGCGTCCATCGCGGGACTCCGGTCGACGTTGTCGTCAAACACCAGGTCCCTCGAAACCTCCTGTCCAATCAGCGCGGCGAGATGGCGATGCAGCGCCGCGGATTCGATTCGCAGCACGAGCTGGCGATAGCGGCCCTTGAAATCGAGCCTCACGGGTCTCCCTTGCGGCAGCACCATGGTCCACGACCCAGGTGCAATGTCGCCGGCCCGGCCATCGACCGTGTACTGCCCCGAGCCCTGGATATTGAAGATCTGGCGGACGAAGGTGGCTTCGCCGAAGTCCGTCGACACATCGCTGGCGAAGTCGCAATAGGACAATGCAAGGCCGGTCATCTGCAGATGGTTGGCCTGAACCCCAAACCCGCTCCGGTCGCCGCCGATGTCGAAGCCTGTGGCTCCGAAGACTTTGCACAAGCGGTTGCGCGCGAACGCCGGGTCGCTCGTTCGTATGACCGGATAACGGCTCAACAAAGAAGATCGTGAAGGCATTCAGCGAATCAGGTCCAGTTTGAGCGGCGTTATATGATGCCTACACTTTCTTCTCCGAGCCACCAACAATCGGGACAGCTACGAATCGCCGCGGCTGTATTCAAATCGCGCCTCGGACAACCAGATACCGCCACGCCTTCCGGTAGCCGGTTAGTGGTGTCCCGTTTCTTCGTGGCGGAATCCGGCTGTACCGTCGCCGAACGGTCTAAGCCCGTACTAACCCGGATGAATTAGCCTGCAGTCGGTCGCTCGGTGTCGAGCGTGTACTCCTCGTGATCGACGGGTTGAACCAATGTCAAATGTAGTTAGCCTTCGGGCGGAGCGATACGCGCGAGCATCGGCAGGCCTGCCGCCGCCGGCCCTCGAGGAGGCCGACCAGGTCCAACTGCGCTCCCGGATCATCGACGCTCAGTCGAAGGCAAGGGAGCAAATCTTTCGTTCTATCCTGTTGCTGGACATCGCGGCCCAGCACGCACGCCAGATAGCGAAGCGAACAGACAATCAAGCGGTGAAAAAGAGCCTTTGCGATCAGGTCAGTCTTGTCGAACAGCTGCTCCAGATCGCCCGCGAGATGGCGCTGAAGC
>NZ_JAURXB010000188.1 GCF_030654605.1 Bradyrhizobium sp. | reverse complement strand
CTTCGCTCGTCTCGACCCCCGCAAGCGGGAGAGGTAAGAGTCTAAATCCCGTCGGGCACACTCTGGTCCCGCCCGATGAACGCACCCTGCTGCTGCAACGCTTGTTGCAACTTTTTCACCGCGATGTCGCGCGGAATCGTGTTGCCGCCGAGCGCCAGTGAAGCCGCCGTTCCCGCCGCCTCCCCCATCGCAAAGCAGGCGCCGGAGACCCGCGCCGCCGACTGGCCGTCATGAGTCATCGAGGCGCAGCGCCCGGCCACCAGCAGGTTGTCGATGCCCTCGGGCGTCAGCATCCGGTACGGCAGCTCGTTGAAACCGCGTGATTCCGGGATCGGCGGGAACTTGAAGACGACGTCGCCGGCGACATGGGATTCCATCGGCCAGCCGTTGACGCCGATACTGTCGTCGAACGCGGCGCAGCCGAGCACGTCGTCGCCCGACAGCATGTAGCCGCCGACCACGCGGCGGGTTTCGCGGATGCCGAGCTGCGGCGGCAGGTCGACGATGTAGGACTTTTCGAACCCCGGCACGGTACGCAGGAAATTGAAGGCGGCGACCGCCTGGCGGCGGCCGTCGATTTCGCCGCGGGTGAGGTCGTCGGGCTCCAGGCCGTTGATCGCGGTGCCGTCCTCGCGCGACAGCTGGGTGAAATTGACCCGCCATTCCACTGCCGAGCGCTGCGGCCGCACGATCGCGGCCTTGCGCGGAAAATGATGGGTGCCGGCGGCTTCGGCCGCCTCCATCAGCGCCGGAATGGTCCGCCAGGCGTCACCGGCCTTTTCCGGATCGATGCCGTTGAGCCGGAACATCATCGAGGGATACAGCATGCTGCCGGCGTTATCGCCGACCTCGAACCGCGCCCCGGCCCACGCCGCGAGATCGCCGTCGCCGGAGCAGTCGATGAAGATTTCCGACCGCACCGCCTGCCGCCCAGCCTTCGTCTCGACCATCAGCGCGTTGATGCGCGCCCCGTCATGCATCACCACGCCGGCCCCGAGCGCATGAAACAGAATGTCGACCTTGTGGGCGGCCAGCAGATCGTCAGCCGCGATCTTGTAGGCCGCGGTGTCATAGGCCTGTGCGAAGATTTTCCCGAGGATCAGATGCGGCGCATTGAGCCCGCCGAGATGATCGATGCGCGCGAGCAGATCGGAGGCAACCCCCTGCACCACCCGATGCATCTTGCCGAACACATTGGCATGCAGCCCGCAGAAATTCGTCACGCCGGCGGCCGTGCCCATGCCGCCGAGAAAGCCGTAACGCTCGATCAGCAGCGTGCGCCGGCCAGCGCGCGCGGCGGCCACCGCAGCGGCGATCCCTGCGGGGCCGCCGCCGAGGACGACGACTTCATACTCGCCATAGAGCGGGATCTGGCGGGCGGGTTCGGTGATGGATTTGAGCGGCAATTCCGAGGTTCCCCAAATGAGTGGCTGGCGATCATGCCCCGGGTGCTGAAATTTTGCCATCGCGTCAAGCTCGCCTGATGGGTTGCGCTATGACAACCGTCCGTGGAAACTGGCTTCACGTCGCCGCCCACCTGACAAGGACACCCTCCCCCATGCGTATCTGTATCTTCGGCGCGGGCGCCGTCGGCAGCCATTTTGCGGTGCGGCTGGCGCTGTCAGGACACGAGGTGTCCTGCGTGATGCGCGGGCCGCATCTGGAAGCGGTCAGGGCCAGGGACCTGACGTTACGGGTCGACGGCGCCGGATTCACCGCGCACGTCAAGGCGTCGGACGATCCTACGGAACTGGGGCCGCAGGACGTCGTGATCTCGACGCTGAAGGCAAATTCGCTCGGCAGCCTGGTCACGGGGCTGCCGCCGCTGCTGCGCGACCACACCGCCGTGGTGTTTGCCCAGAACGGCATTCCCTGGTGGTACGATATCGGGCTGGTCGCCGATGTGCCGCCGCCGGACCTCGGCTTTCTCGATCCCGGCGGCCGGCTGCGATCGATGGTTGCCCCGGAGCGAATCATCGGCGGCGTGGTGTTTTCATCGAACGAGGTCATCGCGCCCGGCATCGTCGCCAACCTGTCTCCCGAACGCAACATGCTGCTGGTCGGCGAATGCGACGATCGCGGCAGTGCGCGGATCGAGGCCCTGCGCGCCGCACTCAACGAGGCTTCGATCCAGTCGTCGCCGGTGGAAAAGATCAGGGAGACGATCTGGACCAAGCTCTTGACCAACATGTCGATGTCGGTGCTGTGCCTGTTGACCGGGCAAACCGCGCGGGGCGTGCGCGACGAGCCGGACCTGCAGGACATCATCCCGCGCCTGCTCGACGAGGCCAACGCCGTCGCGCAAAGCTGCTTTCCCGGCGTCAGGCGCGTCACCCGCTCCGGCCCCGCGCCCGACCACAAGCCGTCGATCCTGCAGGACTACGAACTCGGCCGCGCCATGGAAATCGATGCGCTGGTGCGCGCGCCTGCAGCGTTCGCCCGTGCCGCCGGACTGTCGACGCCGATGCTCGACTTCATGGCGGCGCTGGCGATCCGGAAAGCGCGGAGCAAGGGACTGTACGCGGGGTGAGTGCTCCAGAAGGTCGACAGCATTTCACTCTTCGTCATGGCCGGGCTTGACCCGGCCATCCACGTCTTTCTTATGCTACGCAATGAAGGCGTGGATGCCCGGGAAAAGCCCGGGCATGACGAGCTAGAGTCATCGAAACACGGAGCCGGGACATGCTCGTCAAAGACAAGGTCTGCATCGTTACCGGCGCCGCCAGCGGTATTGGCGAGGCGACCGCCCGCGCCTTCGCGGCGGCGGGCGCACGCGGCGTCGTAGTCGCCGATCTCAGGACTTCGCGCGACCGGCTGGCAAAGGTCGCCGGCGAGATCGACGGCCTCGCCGTCAACTGCGATGTCGGACAGGAAGAAGATATCAAGGCGTTGATCGCGGCGGCCGAGGACAAGTATGGCCCGGTCGACGTGTTCTTCTCCAATGCCGGCCTCTCGCGCAAGGGACAGGAGTCAGCCTCCGACGCCGACTGGGACGTCAGCTGGCGGGTGCATGTCATGAGCCACGTGTTTGCAGCGCGCGCGCTGGTGCCGGGCATGCTGGCGCGCGGCTCCGGCTACCTGCTCAACACCGCTTCCGCCGCGGGCCTGCTGGCGTCGCTGAACTCGATGCCCTATGGCGTGACCAAACACGCCGCGGTGGCGCTGGCCGAGCATCTCGCCATTCAGTATGGCGACCGCGGCATCCGGGTGTCCGTGCTGTGTCCGCAGTCGGTGCAGACCGGAATGACGACGCCGGGCCCCAGTGCCGCGCGGGTCGACGGCGTGCTGCAGGCGCCGGAAGTGGCGCGCATGGTGCTCGAGGCAATGGAGGCCGAGCGCTTCCTGATTCTGTCGCACCCGCAGGTGCATGACTACATGCAGCGCAAGGCGTCCAACGCCGAGCGCTGGCTGACCGGAATGCGACGGCTGCGCGACCGGATTTATGGCGGGCAGGGTTGAACCGTCATTCCGGGGCGATGGTGCGAATGTGCGTTTGGCAAGACGCCCGCCACAACAAGACTGTCGTCGCCCGGCTTGACCGGGCGACCCAGTACGCCGCGGCTTCTCGGCTAATCGCTGACGTCTCTGGAATACGGGGTCGCCCGGTCATAGGCGAGTGGAAGCGACGCCGTCCTTCGGACGGCTATGCCGGGCGATGACGACGGTGTTTGTTTCATTCATCGGGGTCGACTCTAAGGCCGAGACCAAACCCGCAAATGACGGGATATATGCCGGCTACTTCGGCGCAAACGGCCCGGGCAGCCCTGAATAATCCTTCGCCGCAGGAAAAGCGTAAGCTCCATGCCGCGAGGTCGTGAGCTTCAGTGCGACCAGGGCTTCGGCCTGCTTGACCGCCGCCGCGACGCCGTCGATCACGGGAACGCTGAATTTCCTCAAATGCGTGGCCGCGAGATCGGCCATGCCCGCGCAACCCAGCACGATCGCTTCGGCGCCCTTGTCCAGCGCCAGCGCGATCTCGGCGTCGAGTTTGGCCGCGGCGCCCGAGCCGGGCTTTTCGAGATCGAGTACCGCGACATTGCACGCGCTCACGCGCACCCGCTCGGCGAAGCCGTAGCGGCGTACCAGTTCTTCCAGCGGCACGATCGAACGCGGCAGCGTGGTGACCACCGCGATGCGCTTTGCGATTTGTCCTGCGGTGACCAGCGCCGCCTCGCAAATCCCGACCACCGGGAAGCGCACGGCCGATCGCGCGGCGTCCAGCCCGGTATCGTCGAAGCAGGCGATGATGCCGGCATCGGCGTCGGAGGCGTTCATCAGCGCCTGAATCAGGCCGGGAACGGCAAAGGCCTCGTCATAAAAGCCATCGATCGAGGCTGGCCCCATCGCCGACGTCACGGCCACGATCTCGGTGCCGGGGGCGGCGACCTCGCGCGCCACGGCGCCGATGGTTTCGGTCATCGACGCGGTCGTATTCGGATTGACGATCAGGACTTTTACCATATGCCATGGTAGCCGGGATGGAGCGAAGCGCAATCCGGGGTAAAGTCGAATCGGCGAGGACGGACGACCTTGAAGCTCAATTTATACATCATGCTTGGCCTGATCCTCGGCGCGGCTCCTGCTGTCGCGGCGGTGGAGCAATGCCGGTTCATCCAGGCCAAGCCCGAACGCGAGGCCTGCTATCAACGGCAGGAAAAACAACTCGCCGCCAAACGCAAGCCCGAGCCCGTCGCCGACACCTCGACGATGGATTCGCTGCAGGAGATGCGGCGGGAAGACGAGGCGCTTTACCGGAGCATGCGCGGCATTTGCCGGGGATGCTGAGCGGCGGGCCCTATTTCCCGAGCCCCGCCCAATTGCCCGCGCGTTTCTCCGCGAACGAGGTCAGGCCCTCCGAGGCCTCCGCGGTGCGGCGCCGCGCCGAATGCATCCGGACCAGCCGCGCATAGGCCTCGTCGTCGACGCCCATGCCGCCGAACGAGCTTTCCAGCGCCAGCGCCTTGGTCTCGGCCATGGCCTCGGGACCGTTGCCCAGCAACTGCTCCACCACCCTGGCGCCCGCCGCTTCCAGGTCGGCCAACGGCACCACTTCATGCACGAGACCGATGCGGCGCGCGTCCGCGGCGCCGAAGCGCTCGCCGGTCAGCGCGTAGCGGCGGACCTGGCGGACGCCGATGGCATCGCACAGTTGCGGGATGATGATGGCGGCGGTCAGCCCCCAGCGCACTTCGGTGATCGAGAACAGCGCATTGTCGGCCGCGATCACCACGTCGCAGGCGGAGATCACCCCGGTCCCGCCACCAAAACAGCCGCCCTGCACCAGCGCCACGGTCGGGATCGGCAACAGGTTCAGCCGCTGCACCGCCTCGAACGTGGCCTGCGACACCGCCTCGTTCTCTTCGGCCGATTTCGGCCGTACGCCATTGATCCATTTCAGGTCGGCGCCGGCCTGAAAGTGCTTGCCGTTGCCTCTCAGCACCACGACGCGCAGCTGGGGCTTTTTGCCCAGTTCATCCATCGCCGCCAGCACGCCGTTGATCAGGCCGGCATCATAGGCGTTGTTGACCTCCGGGCGGTTCAACGTGACCGTGGCGACGCCGCGTTCGTCGAGATCCCACAGGACCGGGTTGGCAGGCATGGACGCTTTCCTTCGTTGGATGGTTGCGATTGTTGTGGTGGCAATACGCCGGGATTGCCGGCAGCGCCAGATCATTTCGCCTTGCTGCCGGCGATGCGGCTGAGCGAGCCCGCGATGAATTCGTGCACGCCGACATCCGCAAAGCCCGCCGCCCTGAAGTAGCCGATCACGTCGGCCTCCGAATGGGCAAGCCCCAGCGAATCCCCGATCGCCTGGCCAAGGCCCCAATAGGCCGGCCCCCACGGCCCGGTGCGCTCGTCATTGGTGGTCTCGCCGATCAGATGCATCTCGCCGCCCGGCAGCAGCGCGTCGTATGCCTTGCGAATGACATCGGCGATCATCTCGCGGCTGTACATCGGCAGGTTGGAGGCCATGATGGCGACGTCGCAATCGGTCGGGAATGGATCGCGCGTGAAGTCGCAGGCCTGTGCCTCGACGCGATCGGCGACGCCGTTCTCGGCGATGAACCCGCGCGTCACCTCGCACACCACGGGCAGATCCAGCACCACGGCGCGGATGCCGGCGTGTTCCTTTGCCGCCGCGATGCAATAGGCGCCGGAGCCGCCGCCGATATCCATGATGCGCCGGCGGCCCGCGAGGTCGACCTGGCGCACGAAGCGGCGGCCCGCGCCGATGCCGATCGAGTAGGTCGCATTGTGGTAGCGCCGCGCATCGGCGACCGTGAACGTCTCGATCGCGCCCATCACCTTCAGTTCCCTGGTGCGGATATGCTCGGAGAGCCGCCCCCACTCGTTCCATTGCGGCTTGGTGAAAGTGATCCACGGTCCCATGTAGCCCGGACTGCCCTCGACCAGGAAGCGCTCGACGTCAGGGGCATTGCGATGGCGGTCCTGCGCCTTCTCCAGCAAGCCCGCGGCACACAGCATCACCATCAACCGCTCGGCGTTGGTCGGATGGATGTCGAGGGCCGAGGCCACTTCCTCATAGGTCCCGGCGCCCTTGCTGATTGCCGTGAAGATTCCGACCTCGACCGCCGCCATCAGCGCCGCCGATTGCCCGTAGGACTGCGCGATGTTCTGCAGCCGGACGGTAGTGACCGGTGCCCCCTCCGTCCGAGGCGTCTGATTTTGCCGGGTCATGATGCGCGGGCGGTCGCTTTACTCGGCGGCGTCGAGGATGGTCTTGCCGAGCGTGTTGTCGACAACGACCGGCGTCTCGAAATAGCTGATCTCGGGCGCAGCGCCGTAGCGGTCGGCGATCATCTGGCGCCATTCCGCATTGTAGACGCGCTCGGCGGCCTCGCGGCTTTCCCACAGGTAGCAGCCGCCGCCGGTCCGGCTTTCGGCGTCGAACAAATAGTATTTTCTGATCAGGCCGGGCAGGCCCTGGTACTTGGGCGCCGAGCCGCTGAACAGTTCGGCCGCCTTCGCGGCATCGATGGTTGCGGGCAGCTTGAACCGGACGAGGGCGGTAATCATCGGCGAATCCTCCATGGCACTTGCTGGAATTTTCTTCCGCAGTTTCGGGCAGGATGCGGCATTTCGGCGATTGCGGCAAGGATGTCGCGTCAGCGCGCCCGATGTCCGCTCATCTCTCCACCGGGCCCTTGCGCGCCCGCCATCCCCCCATGCCGGCCGGATAATGCTGCGCGTCCTGCCTGCCGGCAGCGATCATTCGCTTCATGGCGGCTGCGGATCGCCCCCCGGCTTGACAGATCAGCACGACGCGCTCGCCGCGCGGCACGCGTGCCGGATCGAACTGCGAGAGCGGATGATTGACCGCGCCGGGAATGTGCCCGCCGGCATATTCGTGCGCCTCACGCACGTCCACGACAGTACACGCGCCGCTTCGGTGCGCCTGCAGGAGTTCCTCGTGCGCAATGGCCGGGGCGCTGGAGGTAGCCATGAACTTGCTCAGAAACCGGGACAACATCGAACCAGCCTTTCCGTTGTCACGAGACCCGACCCGCTTTTGGCGGCGCCGAACTCGCGTCTGCCAGCGATATATTCGCATCTTCTAATATATGCAATAACGGAGGCCGAGCAATGGAGCCGCTTTGGAACTCGGATTCAGGAACCGCGGCTTCGTACGGCGCCCCATTTTTTGAGCCGCCAAGGATCGACGCCTGGGTCACAGTGACTGCTTTCGCCGTGCCCGCGGGCTCGTGCGGTTCAGAGCGCGGCGAAGACCTTCGCGCCCAATTGGCCGATCTCTTCGTCCTGCGCGGGCGTTCCGCCGCTCTCGCCGAGGGCGCCCAGCATGGTTCCGTCGCTGGACCTCAGAACGATACCGCCCCATACCGGCGTGTAGAGAGGATCGCAGAACCAAGCGATCTCGCGCCTGTCGTCGCCCAGCGACATGTCGAAAAGCCGTTCCTTGATGGCCTTGGTGTCTCTTTGCCACTTGGTCGCCGTGTAGGCCTTGTTGTAGCTCATGCGCGCGTTGAGGGCCGAAGCGCCGTCCATCCTCGAAAGATGAATGAGGTCGCCGCCGGCATCGACCACCGCGGCGGAGAATTTCAATCCTTTTTCCGCCGCTGCCTTCAGCATGGCATCGACGATCTCGCGGGCTTCTCTCAGCCCGAGTTTATCCGCCATTCTCGAATCTCCCTGCGGCGATCTTGATGTGCATCAAGGCTCTTTGCAATCAGGGGCCTATTTTTTATATCTGATTTGCCAGATTCCGATGCACCGGACCGTTGTCCGTCCGAAGCGATCTGGAGGAGCCTGATGACCGCGCAGCTCTCGATGACAGCACGCTTCTCCGGCTGGAATGGCAATTGCCCGCTTCCAAAGCAGATCGCGGCCGTCGTTCTCGCGGGCGCGGCCCTGCTCATGCTTGGCATACAACATTCTCTTGCGCAGGCGCCGAAAATGGATCGCCAGACCAATGGCCTCATCATGCTCATCGAATTCGAGAAAATCGAGGGCATCCGCCAGTGGGAGCGCCAGCTCGACAGCCGCGGCCTGACTGCGCTGGTGCAGGCGCAGCATAATGTCATTGCCGAATTCCCTGGGGATTTCGGCCGTCTCGCGCTCAAGGGCTACCCGATCGCGGGCCTCTTTGCCGACAAGGCATTCTGGGATGTACCGTATGAGGAGCAGCTCGCGCGCATGCGCGAGGTCAAGGATGCCATCGAAAAGGTCACGGTCGTCAAATCCATGCGGGTGTTCGGCAGCCGGTATTTCGCCTACGACGAAAACACCTTGCGTGCCGCAGACGCCCTCGGAGTGGAATACGTTCTGGCGCGGGGTACTGCCGGCGAGCGGGCGACGGTCTACGCCCCACGGGAATACAAGGTGAAGGTCATCTCCGTGTCCAACGTGCCGTTCGGAGAGATGGGCACCGGCTCGCTGTGCGACTACAGCCTGTGGGCGCGCGGCTCGACCGACGAGGACTTTGCAAATGTCGTCGACAAGGTGCTGGCGCGTCGGCCCTCCGACATGATCCTGGTCTCGCATGCCTATCTCGGCGGCACGAAAGCAAAATGGTGGCGCACCTATGAGAAGGCGCTGGCAAGCAATGACGTGCAATGGCGCCGGTTCGACGATTGGGTGAAGGCCGTCGGGGTTGTCGCCCTGCCCTTCGACAAGATTCCGTCGAACCGTGAGGTCAAGTACGAGGCTCCGAAGCCAGCCGTGCCGCTCGATCGTCTGGAAGATTTGCCCGGCCTGAAATCGGAAGGCCCGATGAAATCCGGCGAACCGCTCTGCCAGTAGTGCGGCGGCGGGCCGGGCCGTTTGGGAACTCGGTATCGGCACGCAGCGTTCGCGAATTCAGGATGCCGCTTTTGCTGCCTCGATCGCGCCGACCCAGCCCGCGAAAGCATCGAGGATTTCGTTCAGGACTTCGTGATCGTTGCGGCCCGAACGTGCCGGCACATGGAAGGAATGATCGGCATCCCTCACCGCATGCAGCGTCGCCTTTCGCCCGAGGCGTTCGACCACGGGTTCGAGCAGCGCAAGCTCCGCGAGCTTGTCGTTGGTGCCCTGCAGGAACAGCATCGGAATTTTGATCTCGGCGAGATGCCTGGCGCGATCGTCGGACGGCTTGCCGGCCGGATGCAGCGGAAAGCCGAGAAACGCCAGCCCGTCGACGCCGGCCAAGGGCGAAAGCGCCTGCGCCTGCGAGGTCATGCGGCCGCCAAAGGACCGGCCGCCGGCGATCAGGCGCAGCGAGGGACAGCATCGCCCGGCCTCAGCCACCGCCGCGCGCACGGCTGAATGCGCAATCGCCGGCGGATCAGGCCGCTTGCTGCCCTTCTCCATGTAGGGAAACTGGTAACGCAGCGTCGCCACGCCGCGTTCGGCGAGGCCCTGGGCGGCAGCCTCCATGACGGCGTGCGTCATTCCGGCCCCTGCCCCATGTGCGAAGACAAAGCACGCCCGCGCATCGGCGGGGCGGATCAGCAGCGCGGAGACCGGGCCCGCATTGCCGACCGCGATTTCAAGCTGCTGTGGACTGCCGACTTTCATTGATCCTACCGAATTCGGCCGCGGGCCGGCCGGAATGGTATTACGCCGCACTGGTCTTGTCTGTCGGCACCTCACGCCTGCCGTCGAATACTTTCGATATGGACCCGGGAGAGGTGTTAGCCGCACCTACGAAAAGGCCCGTTGCCGTTGCGGCAGCGGGCCTCTCGGTCGCGAGTTACCAGCGTCCGCCGCCGAAGCTGAAGCTTATGCCCGGACCACCGTAACCGTATCCCCGATTATAGCCATAATACGACCGCGGCGCGTAGTCACCGTAGCTGTTGCCATAGTACGGGCGGTAGTGGCGACAACCGTAGTGGCGATGACCGTGGTGACGATGGCCATGGTGACGATGGCCATGGTGACGACCGCGATGACGCAAACTGATGTCGGTGGACTGCTGCGTTACGTCGGCGGTGGCTTTCGCCTTCACCGCGTTGTCCGCCGCGTTGGCGGCGGAACCGCCGATCAGTGCGGCGGCACCGACGGCAAATACGAGAGCGAGCTTTCTCATGGAACACTCCAATTAACATGTGGAGTGGTAATCGCCGCAGACGTTCGACGTTCCAGACAGCGACAGTAAATCGGCGACAGCTTCTTGAACGGCTGTTCACGTCGACCAGCGAACGGCTTCTTCACCGCGAGAAACTTCTGGCGATTTCGCGCGATAGTAACCTTGTGTAAACGCATCGGTAACTTCGCGTGAACGCATCGCTGCTTCACTTTGAGAGCTGCAGCAATCTCGTGCTGTGAAAGCCGGATGCGTCCAACTGCCAACGCGCCCGTACCAGCCGATTCGATCGTGGCGCGATTGCTGCAATCAATCGTGGCGCGATTGCTGCATAGACGGAGTGACCGGGCTCTCTCGTCGGAAAGGTGCATGATGCTCGTTACCCTTGTCGCCGTTCTCTGCAACAGCCAGCCGTGCATTGAGAAAATCGTCACGACCAGCGATCAGTCGGGCATCACCATGACGGCCTGCCAGGTCAACGGACAGATCGGCATTGCCGAGTGGCTGACCAAAGGTCCCTACCGGGAGTGGCGGCTGCAAGGTTACAAATGCGTCGCGGGCACATACACGCCCAAACGCGAAGCGTGAAATGCAAACCAATTCCTCCGAACCAATCCCTCATGGACTGGAAAAAAATGGGCGAAGTAATACAATTCCGGAAGCCCGATCCCGCGGTCGATAAGGCCAGGCTTATTCAGCAGTCACGCGCCCTCTATGAAAGCGTGTTTCCGACTGAGAAAAGCCCCGGTATCGTGCAACCTGACGCGCCCGTCCGCAGTTGAGGATTCGAAGTCCCGGTGTCCCATGGTGCGTGTGCGCCGGGGAGGGAGCTTTGTTCGCTGACGGTGACGGACGCCGTGTCCGATGCGATCGGTCCTGACCGGCGCTGCAAGCTGCCCTGCCCTAATTATCGAATCCGAACAACTTCGCCGGATTGGTCACCAGGATCTTCTGCAGCTCCGCCTCGTCAGGCGCGTAGCGGTAGAGCAGCTCGAGCAGATCTGCATCGTTGGGCGGCTGCACCACCGAGACCGGATGCGGCCAATCGCTTGCCCACACGCAACGATCCGGCGCGGCATCGATATAGGTGCGCGCGATCGGAATTACGTCGTCCCACGGTGGCCCGGCCTTCGAGGTCTTCTCGCCGAGCGAGAGCATCACCCAGAAGTTTCCCCTGGACAAGAGCTGCAGCATCTTCTGCAGGTTCGGATCATCCTTGCCGCGCGCCGGGTCCGGCCGCGCCATGTGATCGATCAGCACCGGAACATCGAGCGACTCATATTTGGCGACACTGGAGACAATGCCGTCCTTTTCCGGCTGAATTTTCGCATACCAGCCGAGTTCACGAATCCGCGCGATGGCGCGGGCAAAGTCCGCGTCCGACAGCACCGCGCCCAGCTCTTTCCGAAAGCTGAAGCGCGCGCCGCGCACGCCGGCATCATGCAGCTTGCCGAGATAGGCATCGTCGGCTTCCGCGAACACCAGCGCGTTGGCGCAGCCGCGGTAGTTCGGGCCCATGGCGGCGAGCGCGTCGAGCACCACCGCATGGTCCGCGCCATAGGTCGTGGTCTGCACGATGATGCCGCGCTCGATGCCGAGTGCCTTGTGGACCCGCAGCGCCGCTTCCCAGGTCGCCGTCGGCATTTCGTAGGCCGCGCCCGGTCGCACCGGATATTTATCGACCGGCCCCATCACGTGAAACTGGCTGTCGATGCTTTTCGGCGGCGGCAGCCGTGACGGACGGCGCGGGTTCGGATCGAAGGCAAGGTAAGTCGGCATTCGCAGGTCCTCTTGATGACGCCGGGTCAGTCGATCGTTTCGCTCAATCGATCACGGCCGTAAAATCGCATTGCACCAGCGCACCGCCATCCATCTGCATCTGCAGCGCATGGCGGGCGGGGCGCGAGTGTTCGTCGGGAAACATCTTCAGCCACTCGGTGTTGACGGGCGCGCGCTGGCTGCGGTCCTGCAGCCACACCGTCATCTTGATGATGTCGTCGGTGCTGCCGCCGCTGGCCTCCACGATGATCTTCATATGGCCGAACATGTTGGCGCACTGGTCCTCGATGCGCTCCGGCATGACGCCGGTCGCCGGGTCGCGGCCGAGAATGACCCCGGACATCAGCAAATTACCGATACGGCAGGCGTTCGGAATCGGATTGGCGTGCTTGAATTCACCAATGTGAATGCTCTTGCGTCGCGTCATCGCTGCTTCCTCATATCCCTGGTTTCAGGCGAACTGGCAGGACACCGAGCCGAACGGGCCGTAATCGGCGTGGAACGTGTCGCCCCTGATGATGTCGACCGGACGGGTGAACGATCCCGCCAGCACCACCTCGCCGGCCTCGAGCTGCTCGCCGTGCGGCGCCAGGCGATTGGCCAGCCATGCGACGCCGCGGGCGGGATGGTTGAGCACGCCGGCGGCGATGCCGGTTTCCTCGATCTGGCCGTTGCGAAACAGCAGCGCGCCGATCCAGCGCAAATCCACATCCAGCGGCCGGAACGGCCGCCCGCCCAGTACCAGCGCCGCATTCGCCGCGTTGTCGGATATCGTGTCCATCACCTTGCGCGGCGCTTTGGTCTCCGGATCGATACGATGCATCCGTGTTTCCAGGATTTCCAGCGCCGGCGTGACGTAGTCGGTGGCGTTGAGCACGTCGAAGATGGTGCAGTCCGGCCCCTGCAGCGCGGTCTTCAGGATGAACGCCAGTTCGACCTCGATGCGCGGCGCATGGAATTGATCGAACGGAATCGGGCTCGCGTCGGGATAGAACATGTCCTCGAACAGCACGCCGTAGTCCGGCTCGGAAATGCCGACCGCACTTTGCATCGCCTTCGACGTCAGCCCGATCTTGTGGCCCTTGACGACGCGCCCGCGCGCCAACTGCTGTTTTGTCCAGGCGCGCTGGATCGCGTAGGCGTCCTCGATGGTCAGATCAGGGTGCTCCTGCGTGAACGCGCGGATCAGGGACTTGCTGCGCTCGGCTTCGTCGAGGCGCTGCGCGAGGCGATCGATGGTGAGCTGGTCGAGCATGGGGCCTACTTCTCGGCGACGACGGTGTTGCGCAGGACGCCGATCCCTGTGGATTCGACCTCGACCACGTCGCCGGGCTTCAGCCAGCGCGGCGGATCGAACCGGGCGCCGGCGCCGGTGGGCGTGCCGGTGGCGATCATGTCGCCGGGCCTCAGCGTCGCAAAGGTGGAGAGGTAGGCGATCAGGAAATCGAACGGGAACATCAGCCGCTCGGTGGAGTCCTGCTGCCGCATTTCGCCGTTGACGCGGGTGAGGATGTCGTGCGGACCGCGCGGATCGAGTTCATCTGATGTGACGATCCACGGCCCGATGCTGCCGGAGCGGTCGAAGTTCTTGCCTTGCGTAACATTGAACTTGCCGTGGTGCAGCCAGTCGCGCACGCTGCCCTCGTTGCACAGCGTCATGCCGAAGATATGCTCGAAGGCACGCTCGCGCGGGATATGCCGCCCCTCCTTGCCGATCACGATGACCAGCTCGCCCTCATAGTCGAGCTGCTCGGATATTTTCGGCTTCTCGATTCCCTGGCCGGAGCCGACCAGCGAGGACGGGTTGCGAACGAACAGGCTCGGATATTTGGGCAGGTCCGAATTGTCCTTGTATTCGGCGTTACGGTCCTTGTAGTTCACCCCGATGCACCAGATCTTTTCCGGCGCGGGAATCGGCGGCATCAGGACGACGTCGTTGAGCGCGCAATCGGGCGTTTGACCGGCGCAAGCGTTGCGCGCGGCGTCGAGCCCGTCGCCCGCGACCAGGCTCCGCAGATCGGGAAATTGCGCTCCGATCCGCCTGGTCAGGTCGACGATGCCGCCATCGACGGCAACGCCGTAGCCAGGTTTGCCGCTCGCGAGATAACTTAGAAGACGCATGGTTCGAACTCCGGATCAGCGCGTGTCGGACGGCTGCTGCTTTTTCTTCAGGACGGCGACTTCGAAGTCTGGAACACGGGTTTCAGGGTGAAGATCTCACCGAGGCGCGCGTAGCGTGGCCCGCCAATGCGGGCGATCGGATCGAGCGCTTCGGTCTCGATCTTGCCGTTGTTGAGAAGGCCGTCGCGGATGTGGAACACCAGGACTTCGCCGACCAGGAGTCGGCTGCGGGTCTCGCCGAATTCGAGGCACTGCCGGAACCGGCACTCCATCGCGATCGGCGCCACGGCGAGACGCGGCACCTTGACGCGCTCGCTCGGCACCGTCTCCAGGTTCAGCTCCTCGACCTCGCTGACATCGGGCGGATGCTCGGTGGAGCTTTCATGCACCGCATTCATCAGCGTGGAGTCGGCGATATGGACGACGAACTCCTCGTTGTTGAGAATATTGTGCGCGGTGTCCTTGTAGACCCCGGCCTTGCGGCCGACGCTGATCGCCAGCATCGGCGGCTTCGGCGACACAAAGGTAAAGGCGCTGAACGGAGCGAGGTTGACGACGCCGTCGCCGGACAGAGTGGTGACCCACGCGATCGGGCGCGGCACCACGATGCCGGTCAGCAGCCGGTAGGCCTGTTCGGCCGCAAGGTCAGACGGATCGATCCGCATCGGGCGCGCCCTTTCAGCCGGCCTTGATGTTGGCCTTGCGAACCACCGGAATCCATTTGGCGTCCTCGCGCTCCAGGTAGCTCCTGAACTCGGCCGGGGTCATTGCCACCGCCGCGGCGCCGAGCGCGTTGAATTTCGCGACGACTTCAGGGTCCTTGAGGATTTTGGCCAGCGTGTCGTGGAGTTTGGTCACGATCTCGGCGGGCGTGCCGGCGGGCGCGAACAGGCCGGTGAAAGTCTGGCCGTCGAATTCCTTGTAGCCGAGTTCGGTGAAGGTCGGCACATCGGGAATCCACGAGGCGCGGTTGGCGCCCGTGACCGCGAGCGCCCGCACCATGCCGTTCTTGATGAAGGGAAGCCCGACCGAAATCTGGTCGAACGCGAACTGGACCTGGCCGCCGATCAGATCGGTGGAAGCCGGCGCATTGCCGCGGTACTGCACGGTGACCCACTGCAGGCCGAGGGTCGACTGTACCAGCTCACTGAGCAGATGATTGGTGGTGCCCGGTCCGGGCGAGGCCATCGTCAGCTTGCCGGGCTCGCGGCGGGCGAGCTCGAAGAACTCCTTCAGAGTCTTGGCCGGCACCGCCGGATGCACTTCGAGCACCAGCGGCGTCATCGAGATCGAGGTGATCGGCAGGAAGTCCCGCTTCCAGTTGTAGGCATCGCGCTGGGCGATTTCGGGGGCGAACAGCACCGGCCCGTTGGCGCCCACGAATAATGTGTAGCCGTCGGGCGCGGATTTGGCGAACGCCTCGCCGGCGATCAGGCCGCCGGCGCCGGCCTTGTTTTCGATGATGAAGGTCTGGCCGAGGATTTCCTGCAGCTTGCTGCCGATGATGCGCGCCGCGCCATCGACATTGCCGCCGGCCGGGTATGGCACCACCAGGCGCACCGTGCGCGCGGGCCACTGCTGGGCTGCCACCGGACCGGTCAGCGGGGTCATCAACAGCCCCGCGACAGCGGCCCACATGATCGCGAAAAATCTCATGATATCCTCCCGAAAGCCGCGCGGCTGGAGCCGCCAGATTGTCGTTGCGGTGTGAACCGGAACTGCCCGCGAGCTGTCGCTGGTCGGGCGCCGCGATCATGGCCGGCCCCCTTTCGTTGTCGACGGAATTGTGGTGGATATGTCCACATTATGGACACCGGCGGGGCAGGACATCAGGACCATGGCGGAGCGGCGAAGGGCATCGGGACGGGACATTCCGGAGCCCCGGCCGGGCGCCCAGGCGATCCGGCGGGCCCTGTCGGTGTTGCGCATTCTCGCGGCAGGCCGTGAGGAAGGCGTGAGGCTTTCGGAGGTCGCGCAATCCACTGCCCTGACCCGGCCCACCGTGCACCGCATCGTGCACGTGCTGGTCGAGGAGGGCATTGCCGAGCGCAGCGACAAGAGCGGCCGTTACGTCATCGGCCGTCAGGTGTCCGAACTGGCATTGGCGCGGCAGTCGCGCTCCCCGCTGCTGGTCGCGGCCGAACCCTATCTGGCGAAGGTCTCCGCACAGCTCGGGGATACGTTGTTCCTGACGGTGCGGACCGGGCTCGATACGCTGTGCGTCGCGCGCCGGATCGGCTCCTATCCGATCCAGGTGCTGTCGATCGAAGTCGGCGCGCGGCGCCCGCTCGGCGTCAGCAGCGCCGGCGTCGCCATCCTCGCCGCATTGCCGGCGCATGACGCGCGAAAAATCGTCGCGGCCAACCAGGTGAGGTTCAAGGCCTACCGCACCAGCTTGCCGGCGGTGCTCGGCCAGATTCAGGCGGCGCGGCACCGGGGCTATGAACTGCGCGACATCGGCCTGGTGCCGGGAACGAAGTCCCTCTCGGCCTGGATCAGGGGTCCGGACGGCGCGCCCGCGGCGGCCATTACCATCTCGGCGGTCCGCCACCGGCTCAACCCGCGGCGCGAGGCGGAAGTGGCCGACACCCTGCTCGACGCCGCGCATACGGTCGAACGGGCGATTGCCGCGGGGAAGTGACTTGGCGGTGTCGCTCTTCCAACAAGGCGAATACGCGAAAGAAGCGCCCGACGCTATTGCCCTTGTCCGGTATGTGCTGGCGATCCCGGCATGACTCGAACATGCGACCTACGGTTTAGGAAACCGTCGCTCTATCCGGCTGAGCTACGGGACCGAAGCCCCGCGCGATACGGCGGAGGCCTGGGCGCTTTCATATCAAAGCGGGCGGGTGATCGCCAGCCCTCCGGCGGTCGTGGCCATGGCGTTTTCGGACGAAGCCCTGCCTGACGCCCGGTTCCGGCGTGGCGTATGACAGGGCTTCAAAAGCAGATACCGAGCACCGTCATTCGGCACGATCGAGCCGGCATCGTTTTTCCGGTCTTCGAAGCGGCTTTCTTGCCCGCTGCCGGCTTCGGCTTCTCATAGTCGCCGGCGATCACCATCGCCCAATAGGTTTTGGAGGTGGCGCTCCGGGCGCTGGCGATGCCGACGCGGGAGGCTTTCGGGAGCAGCAGATTCTTGCGATGGCCCGCCGAGTTGATCCACTGGTCGAGCGTCCTTTTGAAATCCTCGTAGCCATACGCGATATTCTCGGCGGCGCGCCCCGCCTTTGCCGGCGCCATGCGCGAATTGAACGGCCCGAGGACGTCGTGATCGAGCCTGTCCCTGGCGGCCATGGCCCTGGCCTGGTCCAGGGCGATCCGGTTCAGGGTCGCGTCGATGACGACACTGCCTTCACCTTGCTTCGCACGGAATTCCGAGATCAGCGATGCGGGCGACGGTTCCGCGGATGCAGCGCTGCCAAGGCTCAGCGGCAAGGAGAGAACAATAGCGAACAGGACTTTCATTACGTTCGCGTCGCCTCGCCACCGATGTCACATACTGCCGGCCCCGCGCTCGATGCGCGGGGGCTGCCTGTTGATGTCCTGACAACGCATCAAAGCGAAAGCGTGGCGGATGGCTTCGATCCGGAAGGCGCTACGCCTTGATGTTGTTCTCGCGCACCACCTTGCCCCAGAGGCTGACCTGCCTGGCGAAGAAAGCGCCGAACTCCTTGCCGTCGGCCAGCAGCAGCGACATCTGCTGGGTATCGCGCAGCTGCGCCGCGATCGCGGGCTCGCTCAGGATCTCCTTGACCGATTTCGCCATGCTGGCAGTGACGTCGGCAGGCGTGCCGGTGGGAGCGAAGATGCCCCACCAGGCCAGCGTCTCGGAATCCGGGAAGCCTGCTTCGATGCCCGTCTGGGTATCCTTCAGCGACGGCAGCCGCTGACGTCCCAGCTGCAGCAGGGGCCGGAGGTTGGGCCCGAGCTGCGCCGTCACCAGCGCCGCCGATCCCGCGATCAGGTCGACATGGCCGCCGAGCACGTCGTTCATGGCAGGCCCGCCGCCGCGATACGGCACATGGGTGATTTCCACGCCGGCCTGCTTGGCCAGCATCGTCATGGCGAGATGGCCGAGGGTGCCGATGCCGACCGAGGCGTACTGGATCGAGCCCGGCTTTGCCTTCGACGCCGCGATGACGTCGGCAAAGGTCTTGAACGGCCGGCTGGCGTTGGTCGCGATCACATAGGGCGCGGTGCCGACCAGAAACACCGGCTCCAGATCCTTCTCGACGTCGAGCTGCGGCTTTTCCAGAATGGCGGGAATCACCGCGTGCGAGTCGAAGGTCACGAGAAACGTCATGCCGTCAGGCGCGCTCTTGGCGACCTGGGCGGCGCCGAGCGAACCGGCGGCGCCGGACTTGTTCTCGACCAGCACGGTACGGCCGAGCCTGGTTTGCAGATGCGCCTGCAGCAGCCGCGCCAGCGCGTCGGTGGAACCTCCCGGCGGAAACGGCACCACCAGCGTCAGGTTCTTGGCCTGCTGTGCCAGCGCCGGCGTGACGGCGAAAGCGGCCGACGCCGCCAGCATGGTACGTCTCGTGATCTTCCGCATGTCGCTTCCTCTGGTGATTGTTGCTGCGCTTTGTTCGTATTATTCGCAGAGTCAAGAATTGCCGAAGCCAGATCCGGGCTTCTTGTATTCCGGCCGCGGCGGGCTGAAAATATCGAGCACCCGCGCGCCTTCCGGCCCGGCGCGCATGGTGTGCGGCACGTGGCCCGGGGTACGCCAGAAATCGCCCTTCTTCACCTCGATCTGCTCATCGCCCTGAAACCGGATCGCCGAGCCGTCGAGCAACACGCCCCATTGCTCTTCGGGATGATGATGCCGCGTGCCTTCCGCGTTCGGCGCCAGCGTCACCACCGAGAGCATGGCATGCTCGCCGGCGAAAATCCGCGTGGTGACGCCCGCCGCGAGCTCGCGAAACAGGCCGTCATCCGGATTATCCAGATTGTGAAATTCGTCCTTCTGACTCATCGTGGCGTCCTCAATGTCTGTCGATCAGAATTTGCGATCAGAATTTGCGATCAGAATTTGCGATCAGGATTTGCGATCAGGATTTGCGATCAGGATTTGCGATCAGGATTTGGCGTAGGAGCCCTGGTAGCGGCCCTCGCGGATCGCGGTGAGGGTTTCCTCTTCGCGCGCGATCTGGGCCCGCACCGCTTCCAGCAAGGTGGTTGCGATGGCGGCGGGAAACGACACCACGCCGTCCTCGTCGCCCACCACGATGTCACCGGGCGAAATCACCGAGCCGCCGATCGACACCGGCACGTTGATTTCGCCCGGACCGCTCTTGTAGGGCCCGCGGTGAATCACGGCGCGGGCGAAGCATGGAAAGTCGGATGCGGCGAAGGCGGCGACGTCGCGGATCGCGCCGTCGATCACGTAGCCCGCGGCACCCCTGTGCTCCGCGATGTTCTTCATGATCTCGCCGACCAGCGCCCGGGTCTCGTCGCCGCCGCCATCGACGACGATGACATCGCCCGGCCCGACCAGTTCGAGCGCCTTGTGAATGGCCAGATTGTCGCCCGGCCGGGTGCGAACGGTGAACGCGGTACCCACCAGCCGGCCAGAGCGATGGAACTGGCGCAGTCCCACCGCGCCCGGCAGCCGGGCCAGATTGTCGCTGATGATGCAGGTCGGCGCGTTCCTGAATGCCTCGATCAGATCGGCGGCGGGCTTCGGCACGCTCGTCATGGCCGTGGTGACGCTCATCTGGCTGGTTCCTTTGGTAATTCGGCGCATTCCGGCGCGCGTTCCGGGAGCGGCTGCGGCATGGTCTGCGCTCGCATACCGCCTCCGGCGCGACATCTGCAGCCTGTATCGTGGTGAGGTCAAGTTACGCCCTGAACCAATCCTTCAATAGCTGATATTCAGGAAACCATCGTACCTATGCCGCGCTGACGACGGCGCCGCGGGGCGCAAATAGTGTCTCCATTTCCCTCCGCGCTTTGACCGCCGGCTGATTCTCGTCGATGGCGACGTCGCTCCAGTTCAGCAACTGGTCCTTGGCGACCGGCCTCACCAGCCTGAGCTGGTGAGCAAGCCCCAGCGGAAGACCGCCCTGCGCGAGCGAGCGTGCCGAGGGGACGAGCTTGCCGAACACGGTGTAGCCGCCCTCGCCATCCAGCATTTCGCCCGGCGCGAGGTCGCGCTTGGCGGTGGCCACCACGTCGGCGTTGAAGCAGGTTGCCACGCCCGTCGGTTCGTTGCGCAGTCCCACCGAGGCGACGGAGATGCCGAGTTCCAGCCCGATCATGTGCCAGCGCCGGTACATGCTCATGTAGCGCCCGCTGGGATCGGTGACGACGCTGTACTCCTTGAAGCAGCGCCGGATGTAATCCGTGTCGGCCTCGATGCAGACCCAGACACCCTTGCGAATGTCGTAAGGGATCTGCACGCCATCGGATGTCAGGCATGAAACCACCTCGACCAGTCCCTTGCGGTCGAGGATACCGCCTTCGCTTTTCGGCCGCATCAGGGTGGGGATGTCGTCGATCGAGCCCGGCGGAAAACCCAGTCCCGCGTCGGATGCCTCGAGGCCGGTCGCATTGGCGATCGCCGCACTCTCGATCGCCGGCTTCGAACCGTCGAGGAACGCATTGAACATTTTTGGATTGAGACCGCCCTCTTTGGCCTGTTCCGCCGTCAGGCCCCAATGGGTCCAGACCGTATCGGGGGTCGACTCCCGATATTGCGGCAACCACTTGTGGCCGCGGCCGGCGGCGACCACCGAAAAGCCGGCGGTCCGCGCCCAATCCACCAGCTCGCAGGCGAGCCCCGGCTGATCGCCATAGGCCAGGCTGTAGATCACGCCGGCCCGGGCGGCCTTGTGCGCCAGCAGCGGCCCGCAGAACGCATCCGCCTCCACCGTGACGTTGATGACATGCTTGCCGTGGCGGAACGCCGCCAGCGCATGCTCCACCGCTGCGGGCGGATTTCCGGTGCATTCGATGATGATCTCGATTTCCGGATGCGCCACCAGCGCCTGCCAGTCGTCGCCGACATGGGTTGTTCTCGTCTTCACCGCGTCATCGAGCGAGCACGCCGAAAAGCGCTCCGCAGGCCAATCGACGCGGGCGAGATTGGCTCTTGCATTGGCCGGCGAAAGATCAGCGATCCCGACCAGATGAATGCCCGGCGTGCGCGGCACCTGCGCCAGATACATCGACCCGAATTTGCCGGCGCCGATCAAGCCTACCCGGAGCGGCCGGCCGGATGCCTCGCGCTCGCGCAGCTTGCTGAAAAGATTCATCTGATGTCTCCGGCAGGAAAGTGGAAATCGAGATCGGCCAGCGGCGACTATATTCGGCAACAGCCGGGGGCGCCAATCGCTGCCTGCCAGCGCTATCGGCATATTCTCTGCAATTTCAGTGCGATGCTGAATTATCGACCTTCACGGCGAACCCAATACGTCAGAATGAGTGCCGGAAAAACGCCCAGTTCCGGGGTGACAAGCGTCCCGATAATGGCGACAATTGGTGTAGGTTGCGTCGCGGGAACCTGGTCTTGAAAATTTCGGAAAATCGTCGGTGATGGCGTCACGTACATCCACCTTGCTGATCGCAACGTTCGCTGCCGGCGTCGTGCTGACGCCGCCGTGCGCGCAGGCGCAGTGGTGGAGCAGCAAGCCGGCCGATTTCGAGTCATGCGCCGACACCGCCGAGAAGGCATCGACCAAGGAAGAAAAGACATCCAGGCTCGGCGACTGCCATTCGAAATTCGCAGGCCGGCGCAAGCCCGGCGGCGGCTACACCTATTTCGATTTCATGCAGAACCGGCATTTCGACATCGCGGGACCGAACCCGACGCCGGAAGAGCAGAAGAAAATCGACGAAGAGTATATTGCCTATCTGGAGCAGGAGCGGCGCTCCACCATCGCCGCCGCCTTCACGGCCCGACAGCGGCAAGTGCAGCAGGTCTCGCTGAAAAGCGAAGTTGAAAAGGTCCCGGTGCCCAGGGGGAATCCGGCGCGACAACAACAGGCCGCCGCCACAAGCGAGCCCAGATCTGGCGAGGTGAAGTCCGGCGAGGCGAGGTCTGGCGAGGTGAGGTCACGGACCAGGGCCACCAATTGCGCCAGGGATTCCTTCTCCTGCGAGTGGCCGCGACTCTCCGAAGGCATCAAGGATATCAAGAGGCTGTTCAACCCGTCGCCTAGCAAGCCGAAGCGGAGCTGAGATTCGCGGAACGCCGCATACCTCGCCGCGGTCATTGCGAGGAGCACTCCTGTCCGCCAAAGCCCGCCTTCGGGCGAAGGCGGATGCGACGAAGCAATCCGGCTTTCTTGCTTGCCGCAAGATGGATTGCTTTGCTTCGCTCGCAATGACGGAAACGAGCGTAGCCCGGATGGAGCCAGCCGGTCGGCGCAAGGCGCCGCCCGATGGCGCAATCCGGGCTACCCAGCAACAATCATCATCTCAACCCATCGGGGCGTCTCGTATCTGCCCCGACGCCGTGCGAACGCGCCGCCGCCGCCGGCCCCGCGCCTTGTAACCGTCATGGCGCGCCGTTATGTTTGTCGCGGGGCTGGTACGCGGCAGGAGACGACAATGGGTTTACTCGACGTACTCAACGGCATGCAGAACGGCCCGCGCGGCCCGAGCAATCCGAACGCGCAGGACAAGGGCGGCATGTCGCCCATCACCATGGCGATCCTGGCGTTGCTGGCCTACAAGGCGGTCAAGCACATCGGCGGCGGCGGCAAACCGCAGACTGCTCCCGCACCGGCGCCCTCACCCAACACCATCAATGCCGGGCTGCCCGGCGGCGGCATGGGCGGCGGTCTCGGCGACCTGCTGAAGGGCGGCCTCGGCGGCCTGCTCGGGGGTGCTGCCGCCGGCACCGTGATCTCGGGCGGGCTCGGCGACCTGCTCAAGCAATTCCAGCAGCATGGCCAGGGCGAGGTGGCTGATTCATGGGTCGGCAAGGGCGAGAACAAGTCGATTGCGCCCGGCGATCTCGGCAAGGCCCTGGGCGTCGATCAGATCAATGCGCTGACGTCGCAAACGGGTTTATCTCGCGACGAGTTGCTTGATGGACTGAGCCGGCAATTGCCCGGCGTAATCGACCAGTTGACGCCGGACGGACGGCTGCCGACCGAAAGCGAATTGTCGAAATGGATCTGACGCAGGCTTCGCCTGCCAGCCTGCATTCTGGAAAAGGACGACACAAATGAGCGGCATCCTCTGGATCATTCTGGTCGGCTTTGTCGCCGGCCTCATCGCGCGATGGCTGTCGCCGGGCCCAAACACACCGGGCGGCTTCATCCTGACCACCGTGCTCGGCATCGCCGGCGCGTTTCTGGCGACCTTCATCGGCCAGGCCATCGGCCATTACGGCCCGAACCAGGGCGCCGGCTTCATCACCGCGACAATCGGCGCGGTGGTGGTGCTGTTCATCTGGAACCGGCTGGTGGCGAGCCGGGTGATTTCGGATCCGGGCGCGAAGTAGGGCGTAGTACCGTAGGGTGGGCAAAGGCGCGCTCTTCGCGCCGTGCCCACCATCTACGATCGAACAAGCCGGGGAATGGTGGGCACGGCGCAAGCCCGCCTTTGCCCACCCTGCTTTTCGATATCCTCACGTAATCAGATGCAGCCCCGCATCCATTCGCACGATCTCGCCGGTCATGTTGCTCGACGCCGGCGTCGCCAGAAAACACACCAGCGAGGCGATATCTTCCGCCGATGAGGCGACCTTGAGCGGCACCCGCGCGATCACGCTGTCACGCACCGCCTTGGCACCGGCCTCGCCGCGGCCCTTGGTGAACCAGGGCGTGTCGATATAGCCGGGGCATACCGTGTTGACGCGGATCAGCGGCGCCAGCGCGCGCGCCAGCGAATAGGTGATGGTGTTGAGCGCGCCCTTGCTCGCGGCATAGGCAATCGACGAGCCGACGCCGCTGATGCCGGCGACCGACGAGATGTTGACGACGGATGACGCCCGGCCCGAGGCCTTGGCGCCAGCCTCCAGCAGGCCGCGCGCGGCGCGGACCATCTGGAACGGTCCGATGGTGTTGACGCCGAACAGCCGCTGAAAATCCTCCGCTGACAATCCGTCGAGATCGGCATGCGGGACATGCTTGGTAATTCCGGCATTGTTGATCAGCGCGTCGATCCGGCCCCAGGGGGCCGCGGCCGCGACGATCTTCTTGCAGTCCTCGTCTTTCGAGACGTCGCCCTGCACCACCACCACTTCGGCGCCGGCGGCACGACAGAGATCGGCGGTGGCCTCGGCTTCCCCGGCGCTGGAGGAATAGTTGACCACGATGCGCGCACCGCCCTTGGCCAGAATGGCCGCGGTCGCGGCCCCCAGGCCGGACGCCGAACCGGTGACGACTGCGCACAAAACATCCCTGGACATCCGAAACTTCCTTTTCTTGACTATCCGATCCGGGCCGCGATCTACCATATCGCGCGGGCAAATACCCGCAAATCCACCAAACTCCATTGGGCGGAATTCGTGGGCCCGGTAGCCATTGCTGCATGCCGGCCCCGCAGGCGGCCCTGCGGCAGGCGCTTGTCTTAGCAGTGGCTTTTTCTCATCATGCGGTGCAAGAAAAGATCGCACTCAGGGCCCGGCGGAACTGCCGGGCACGGTGCCAATTCAAAACGAGGAAACGCTGTGGCGGAGAGTGAGAACATCGTTGCCGAGACCGCCGAGAAGATTTTCGCGGATCTCGCCGACGCCCAGACCATCAACAGCGACAAGAACGGCAGCTGGAAAGCGCCACTGTGGCAGGCGCTGACCGAATCCGGCCTGCCGCTGTCCTGGGTGCCTGACGATTTGGGCGGCTCCGGCGCCAGCCTCGCCGAAGGTTTTAGTGTGCTGAGTTCGGCCGGGCGCTTTGCGCTTGCCGTACCGCTTGCCGAGACCATGCTGGCGGGATGGCTGCTGGCGCAGGCGAAGATCGCCTCTCCCGAGGGCGAGATGACGGTGGCGCCCGCGAGCCCCCGGGATCGCATCACGCTCAACGCCGACGGCACCTTGTCAGGTCGCGCCCGCGGCGTGCCTTTCGCCAAGGCCGCAAAGCATATCGCCGTGCTTGCCGACGGCGCCAATGGCTTGTCGGTCGCGTTGGTCGATGCCGCCGCCGTCAGGATCGAGGCGGGCCTCGGGCTCGGCGGCGACGCCAGCGACACCGTCACATTGACCAATGTTACGCCGATCGCCATCAAGCCGACGCCGAAGGGTTTCGACCAGACCGCGCTGATGCTGATGGGCGGCGTGGCGCGCAGCCTGCAGATCGCCGGCGCGCTGGAATCGATGCTCGACATCAGCGTGCGCTATTCCAACGAGCGCGTCGCGTTCGAGAAGAAGATCTCGAAATTCCAGGCGGTGCAGCACAATCTGGCCAAGCTCGCCGGCGAGTCGGCAGCAGCCTTGGCGGCTGCGACTTCAGCGGCGGACGCCATCGCCAACAGCACCTCGTTCGACGACGCGTTCTTTCTGGAAGCCGCATCGGCCAAGATCCGCTGTTCCGAAGCCGCCGAAAAGGGCGCCGCCATCGCCCATCAGGTGCATGGCGCCATCGGCTTCACGGTCGAGCACATTTTGCACCGCTATTCCCTGCGCGCGCTGGCCTGGCGTGACGATTTCGGCTCCGAGAGCTACTGGGCGGTCGAACTCGGCAAACTGGTCGCCGACCGCGGCGCCGACGAGCTGTGGCCGCTGGTAGCGTCGCGCTGATACCCGATAAAATTCGTCTGCACGAAAGACCTGAGCCATGACCGCAGCCCTCCGTTTCGATCCGATCCGCCTGCCGCCCGAATGCGAGCAGCTGCGCAAGGAAGTACGCCAGTTTCTCGCCGACGAAATCGCCGCCGGCACTTTCGACCCGCATCAGCCCAACCGCGAGGATACCGACGCGCCGGAATTTTCCCGCAGGGTCGGCGAGCGCGGCTGGCTCGGCATGACCTGGCCGAAGAAATATGGCGGCCACGAGCGCTCATTTCTGGAGCGCTATGTGGTGACCGAGGAAATGCGCGTCGCCAACGCACCGACGCGCCGCTTCTTCGTCGCCGACCGCCAGAGCGGCCCGGTGCTTCTGAAATACGCGCCCGAGCATATCAAAATGGACATCCTGCCGCGGATCTGCCGCGGCGAGGTCTGCTTCGCCATCGGCATGAGCGAGCCGAACTCCGGCTCCGACCTGTTCGCCGCCAAGACCAAGGCGACCAAAACCGACGGCGGCTTCCTGATCAACGGCACCAAGATCTGGACCTCGTCGGCGCACATCGCCGACTACATGATCGCGATCTTTCGTACCTCGCCGCCGACGAAAGAAAACCGTCGCCACGGCCTCACGCAATTCCTGGTCAAGATGAAGCAGCCGGGCATCCAGGTGAACCCGATCGGCCAGATCACCGGCCAGTTCGAGTTCAACGAGGTGGTGTTCACCGACTACTTCGTTCCCGACGATCATATGCTGGGTGAAATCGACGGCGCCTGGAAGCAGGCGACATCAGAACTCGCCTACGAGCGCTCCGGACCGGAACGGTTCCTGGAAACCTATTATGTGCTGACCGAACTGGTTCGCGCGGTTGGACCGAATCCGGACACCCGCAGCGCCGAGGGCATCGGACGCCTCGTCGCGCAGTTGCATACCATGCGCCGGATGTCGGTGTCGGTGGCGGGCATGCTGCAGGCCGGCAAGGAGCCTGTGGTGGAAGCCTCCATCGTCAAGGACATCGGCACCATCTGGGAGCAGCAATTGCCGCACCGGGTGCGCGATCTCGCCGCCTTCGTCGAGGAGAACGCCACCAACCGCGAGACGCTGGAGAACCAGTTGTCGTTCGCGATCAAGACCGCGCCGAAACTGACCATCCAGGGCGGCACCACCGAAGTGCTGCGCGGCATCATCGCCCGCGGGCTCGGGCTGCGCTGACCCAATTCAATCCAATCGAGGACCATCCATGACCAAATTCACAGATATCGGCGTCGAGAAGCACGGCCACGTCGGCCTGATCGAAATCCGGCGGCCGCCGCTGAACTTCTTCGACATCTCGCTGATCAACCAGATCGCCGACGCGCTGGAGGAGTTCGACAGGGATATCGAGATCCGCGCCTCGGTGCTCGCCGCCCAGGGCAAGGCGTTCTGCGCCGGCGCCAATTTCAGCGATCCGGCGCGGCAGGCGCAGGAGGCGGCCGAGGCCAATGCTGCCAAGAAGGGCGATCCGGCCGACAGCCTCGGCTCGATCAACAGTCTCTATCTCCACGCGGTGCGCATCTTCCGCGCCAAAAAGCCTGTTGTCGCCGCCGTGCAGGGCGCCGCCATCGGCGGCGGCCTCGGCCTCGCGGTGTCAGCTGATTTCCGCGTCACCTGCCCCGAGGCCCGCTTCTCCGCCAACTTCACCAAACTCGGCTTCCATCCCGGCTTCGGGCTGACCACGACGCTTCCCGAACTGGTCGGCAAGAACAACGCCGAACTGATTTTCTACACCAGCCGCCGCGTCACCGGCGAGGAAGCCACGAAAATGGGCCTCGCCAATGTGTGCGTGCCGCAGGACCAGGTCCGCGCCGAGGCGATGAGGCTCGCACAGGAGATCGCCGAATGTTCGCCGCTCGGCCTGCTCTCGACCCGCGCCACCATGCGCGCCGGCCTCGCCGACCGCGTGCTCGCCGCCACCAACCATGAACTCGCCGAACAAAGTCGCCTCCGCGCCACCGAGGATTTCAAGGAAGGCGTCAAGGCGACCGCCGAGCGCCGCGTGGCGAATTTCAAGGGGCGGTAGGTCTACACCACATAGCCAGCTTTCGCCGTTGGCTGCAGGTCGGCCGGTTTTCGATCCCGGCGACCGTCCATGGAAGCCGCCCCTTCGGCCGAGTCATTGCGCATCCAACAACAGGCCTGCGTGCCAGCGGTCATGGCGCGGCCAAATGCCTCGGCGCAAAAACGCTTGCAACTTTAGATGATTCACAAGAGGATATGCCTACCTTATTTCTTCGCCCTCCCGGGCTGAATTTTTTATTTCAATTTGATGAAGTTGAAGGGACAGATGATGAACTCTTCCCAATCCAAGCTTGAACGCCTGCGCAGCTATAACGCATTCATCCGCGGACTCGATCCGAAGCTCGGCCAGGAGGGCGTCGATGTCGCGCGGAGTACGCCGACGCTCGAGGCGGCGTCAGCGGATGCAGCCGCCCCGGACGTCGCCCTGGAAAGTATCATCCTCAGGACGACGCGTCCGGTTCTCGAAATTCGCGACAGCGAAACGATCCTCAAATTCGCAGACCAGGCTGACAGTGCCATCTGGACGGACCGCCTGACGAAGGCCAAGCCATTTCTCGACAAGGCCATACGCGCCGTCGGCCGCATCAATTTGCAGGGCGCGCGGCTCGATTGGGTGGGCACGGGCTGGCTCGTCGCCCCCAACATCATGGTCACCAATCGTCATGTGGCGCGCGAGTTTGCCGTCCGAAAAGGCGGTGGCTACACGTTCCAGGTCGGCCTGGATGGCCCCATGAGCGCCAATGCTGATTTCCTTCAGGAGATCAAGGGTTCGGGCACGCTGATCTTCAAGCTGATCCGGCCGTTGCACATCGAGGACGAGCCTGGCCCCGACGTGTCGTTTTTCGAGATCGAAGTCAGTAGCGGCGACAACCGACTGGCTGAGCCGATCGCGCTCGCAACTGAAATCGGGGTCACCCAGAACGTGGCTACCATTGGTTACCCGGCCTTTGACAGCCGGATTCCCGAACCCAGCCTGATGGAAGATATTTTCGGCAGGACGTACAATAAGAAGCGGCTTGCACCGGGAGGCATTACCGAGGTCAAGTCGACGCTACTGCTGCACAATTGCACTACGCTCGGCGGCAATTCCGGTTCGGCCGTCGTCGATCTCGACAGCGGCAAGGCGCTCGGTCTGCATTTCAGCGGCAGCTTCCTCGCCACCAACTACGCGGTACCCGCCGACATCGTAAAGCGGCTGCTTGACCAGGTTCGCAGCGGTCGCGTAACCCGTTCCGAAGCGCGAAAGCCGACGCCGGCCCCCGCCGTGGGTCCCGCGGCACGTGTCGCCTCCGCGCCTGCCGCGGCGGTTACGCGAAGTGCCGGCGGCGCCACCAGCTTTACGATCCCGCTGACCGTCACGGTGTCGCTCGGAGACCCGGCCGCGCCGGCGGCGCGGCGTCCGCGGCCCGCGCCCTTGCCATTGATCGACGCCGGCGGTGGCATGGCGGGAGGCGAGGAAGCCGTCGCCGAAAGCTATCGCGATCGCGAGGGATATCAGCCGGAGTTTCTGGGCGACGGCAAGATGAAGATCGACCTGCCTTCGGTCGACCGCGCCGAGGACGACGTGCTCGATTTCGAGATCGACGGCAAATCCGAGACCGAACTCAAATACGAACACTATTCGGTAGTGATGAGCCGCAGCCGCCGGATGTGCTTCTTCAGCGCGGTGAACATCGACGGCAATCTGTCGAAGAAGAGCCCGCGGGTCGGATGGAAATGGGACCCACGGATTCCCAAGGCGCAGCAGATCAAGGACGAATGCTACGGCAGCCCGCCGAAGTTCAGCCGCGGTCACATGACCCGGCGGGAAGATCCGGGCTGGGGCGAGCGCAAGGAAACCGCCAAACGCGGCAACGAGGACTCGATGCACGTCACCAATGCGACGCCGCAGATGCAGGCCTTCAACGCGCCGATCTGGCTGGCGCTGGAGGATTACGCGCTCGGTCACGCCCGGGAAGACAAGATGCAGATCTCGGTGTTCACCGGCCCGTATTTCGACCATCAGGACCCCGAAATGTACGGCGTGCGGATTCCGCTGGCGTTCTGGAAGATCATCGCCTTCATCCACGACGAGACCGGCAAGCTGTGCGCTACCGGGTACGAGATGAACCAGGAAACCACGCTGCAGCCCGAGGAGGAATTCGTGTTCGGCGCGTTCACCTCGCCGCAGCTCAAGATCGCAACCCAGGTGTCGATCCGCTCGATCGAGGCGCGCAGCGGCATCAGCTTCGGCAGGCTCGCCAGCGTCGATCCGCTGGGCGGCAGCGAGGAGGGATTGGGAGGCGGCGGATCGCGGGCACCGCTGGAGGCGCTGGAGCAGATCCGGTTCGTGTAACCTGACGGCGAACGCAAGATGGCAATCATTGACGAGTCGCCGTTTCCAGTCGGGAAACCCATGGCGCTGGAATTGGTCCGCGTGCTGGCGGGAATGTTCCGGACCGAACGGGAGGCGGTGCCATTCACCTCTCCGTTCGGAATCGATGAACTCGACGTCCCGCCCGGACTGAGCCCATTCGACCTCTGGTACGATCTGCTCCGCAAGCTCGCCGTGCAGGGGACGGTACGTCAGGTCGTTCTCGCGGCGCGTGATAAATTTCCGAAGAATCCCCACGTCGCGTTTCTCAATGCGTTGCTCGCCAATGCGACCGCACCTGTCAGCGCCGAACCCATGCCCAAGGAAGGGGATTCGGTCGCTTTCAATGATAGCGTCACCGAGCCGGAAGCGTTGCTGTTTTTCGACGACCTGACCATCCCCGTGGGCCACGTCGTGAATCTGATCGCCACTCTGACCAAGGTGACGGCGATGGCGCCGGCGGTGTGCCTGCTGCGGGTGCAGAATCCGTTCGGATCGTATTTCGGCACCGGCTTTCGCATCAGCCCGGAGCTAATTCTTACCAACCATCATGTGCTGTTTCCCGGCAACAGCGTTGCCACCAGGGTGCAGGCGGATTTTGGGTTCGACGTCGCGGCCGACGGCGCCGCGCTTGCTGTTATTTCGCGTGCAGGAGACGTAGGCACCATCAAGGGCGAGATGCCGGATGACTGGGCGGTGATAGAGATCGCCAATATGCTCCCGGAATGGCCGATACTGCCGCTTGATGCCGGCCTCACTCCGCAGGTTGGCGACCTCACCTATATCCTGCAGCATCCGGGCGGCCATCAAAAACGGCTCGGCTTCGTTCGCAACACGATCAGCGACGTCAAGGACGGCGTGGTCCGCTACCTCACGGATACAGAGCCCGGTTCGTCGGGAGCACCGGTCTTCGACACGGCGGGGCGGCTGATTGCGTTGCACCATGCCGGCGGTCGCCCGGTCGAGGTTGCCGGCAAGCCTCCCGTGGCAAAGAACGAAGGAATCCGCATCAGCCGCGTCGCCGAGCGGTTGAGCACTAACAACATTTTGATGTGAATCCCGGAAATCGGCGGAATCGTCTCCCGGGACCATGGCGAAGTTAATGTGTAGTCCGCTAGGATGGATCATGCGATCAAGGCAGAGCTGAGATCAATCAGATGTCGATCATCGACGAGTCTCCATTTCCCTTTTCTGACCAGAGCGGCGCAGAGCTGCAGCGCGTCATGGCCGGGATCTATCCCGATCAAGACAAGGCAGTAACGTTTGCCGCAAGTTTCGGGGTCGATCAGCTCGATATAGCGGACGGACTCGCGCCATTGGCGGTCTGGAGAGAATTACTCGAGCAGCTGGCGAAATCCGGCAAGGTTCGCGCAGCGGTCCAGGCCACCCGCGACAAATTTCCAGGCAACGCGAATGTACCGTTCCTGGACGCCTTGTTGGCACAGAAGCCCAGTCGCGTAGCGTTCGTACTCAACAGCAGACCGTTCGGATGGCTGAGGAAAGGCGGTCAGTTTGTGTCGGCGCAAGCGAAATTCTTCGCAGGCCTTGCGGCTTGCATCATCCTGTTTGGCGCTATCTTCATGCTGGTGGCCGACGACGAACTCTCGATCAAGACGCTCGATGAGTGGGGGGGCCCCGTGAGCTTCGTCAATTTGCAGTATGTACCGAAAAAGCGCACGCCCTCCGGTCAACCACGGACATTGCAGTCCGATGACGAAGGGTTCTTCCGAATTCAGCAGCACGATCTGGGCGAGCCACCCCAGATCGGCCTCATTCTCGATGAAGCCAATTTGCCGCCGCGATGGGCGGGTAACCGTGCGCTTCCCGTGCTGCAGGTGGTGAAGGTCAACTATGCCGAGCGCGGGGTTCCGCTCTGGAACAAGACTCGCAAATTGTTCTTGTATGTAAAGCTTGAGGGGGGCAACGCTCGAGGAGATCAGCAATGAGACCGCAGGCAATCCTTTTGGTGGCCTCCATGCTCGTAACGACGCCGCCTGCGTCGGCCGGCCTGTTTGAGAGCGTGAGGCCCAATATCATGGGTCTGGTCGCGAAGGATTCGGGTGCGAAGTCGGGAGCACGCGATATCATTCAGAAGCAATTCGAACTTTCGCCGGCTCCCGAGAGAATCGCCGCAACGGATGAATTGCTCAAGAAAATACAAGCAGCTTCCGACCCCATGGAAAAGGCGGCGACGGCCCTGGCTTTGGCCAAATTGAAATCGCCCTGGGAAGCCAGCAACCACGACGACCAGGTCGCCGCCCTGTACAAGCTGTACCTGGAGACGAAGGACCCCAGCCTGGGACGATATCTGGATGACGCACTATCCAATGCGAAGGGCCTGTATCTCGATGGCATCAACGATTTCAACAGCGACAACGTCTCGAATCCCGTAGCGACTGCGGCGAAATTCCAGCGCATGGCCGACAGTTTCCCAAAAAGCCGATATGCATCCAGTTCCGCCTACTATATCGGGCAATACTGGACGCGCGTTGGTTTCATCCAAAACAACTTTTCTGACAGTATCCCCAAATCCGACACCGCGTTCACGAACTTCATAAAGCGGTCGAAGAACGGAGATTTTCCGAATACGAATTTCCTCACTGACGCGTCTTTCTTCAAGGCGCTCAACAGGATACTTGTCGGCAAGGAAAAAGATGCGCTTGCGCAGCTTGACGACCTCAGGAAGGAGCTGGGCAACAGCAGCCCCAATATTTACGTCTATCAGCTGTTCTACAAGACCAGGGACAAGACAACCGAGGTGGACCGGTACATCCCTGCGCAAAGCCTCATCGATGCCACCGTCAAATTCATTCAGGCAAATCCCGGCAAGCTTCCGGAAGCCCAAAGCGATTTGGCCAAACAACTGCTCTCGCCCAGCAAGAGCTGAGGTAGGCGAGAAAGCCGGAGGCCCGAACTCTCGTGTCCGCCTCCAATGTGGATCGACTTCGGCAGGCTCAGGCAACCGGTCTGAGATTTGCCCCCGCACAGATCAAAGTTGTCGTCCCCGATCTTGCATCCCTTCGCCTTCGCCGCCTCGCGCACCTGGGCAACATGCTTCACGCGAGGCGGTCCCGGCTTGCGCCAACGGCGCGGCGCTGCGCGCCGACCCGCTAGCTTCATCCGGGCTTCTGGCTACGTTTTCCTCACCACCAGCGCATCGACGATCGTGACGCCCTGCCCTTCCGGATGCACCAGCACCGGATTGAGCTCGATCTCGGAAATCTCGCGCGCCTGCTGCGCGGCCAGCACCGAGACCTGTGCGATCAATTGCGACAGCGCGGGAACGTCGGCCTGCGCGGCCCCGCGAAACCCGTTGAGCAGGGGCGCTGCCTTCAGTTCAGCGAGCATCGCGCCGGCTTCCACCGTGCTCACCGGCGCCGGGCGGTAGACCACATCCCTGAACAATTCCGTGGTGACCCCGCCGAGGCCGACCATGATCATCGGGCCGAACGTTGCGTCCAGCATGGTGCCGACGATGATCTCGACGCCCTTTTTCGCCATCGACCCGATCAGCACGCCCTGGATCCCGGCATCCGGCCGGTGCCGCCGCGCGTTGTTCAGCAATGCTTCATAGGCCAGAAACACCTCGCCCTTGCTCGCGATGCCGACACGCACGCCACCGACCTCGCTCTTGTGCGGGATGTCGCGCGACTGGATTTTTGCCACCAGCGGAAAGCCCAATTGGACGATCGCGGCATCGAGCCCGCTCTTCTCCGTCACCAGCACTTCATCCGGTACCGCAATGCCGGCCGCGCGCAGCAGCGCCTTGCTGTCATGCTCGGAAAGCGTCGCGGACTTCAGATGCGCCGAGAGATCGCACGGCGGCGCCGTTGCGTCGACCTTCGGTGCAAGTTTGAACCGGGCGCGCTCCACCATCCGCCGCATCGCGACGCCGGCATGCGTCAGTCCCGACAGCACCACGGCGCCGCAGGCCGCGAACTCGCTGCGCGCGAAGGCCGACGGCAGCGTGTAGGAATAGAACACGATCGGCTTGTGCTGTGCTGATATCACCGGCCTCAACTCGGCCTGCTTGAACGGCACCCGTGTGTCGCTCGACAGCGACAGCACCACCAGGATGGCGTCGACCTCCCCGGACGCGCTGAGCAGGTCGATGCTGTTCTGCAGACCACCGGAGTGCACGCCCTGCGCGGTGACGTCGATCGGATTGCCCGCGGCGCCATAGGACGGCAGCAGCTTCTTGATTTCCGTCTGGATCGCCGGTGACAGTTCCGGCACCTGCAAGCCCTGCAGCGCGACGGTATCCGCGCCCCAGATCCCGGCCCCGCCCGACACCGTGAGCACGGCGACGCGGTCGCCTTTCGGCAGCGGGTTGGTGGTGAGCACCGCCGCGATGGCGACGGCCTCGTCGAGATCGTTGGAGACGATAAAACCGTATTTTGCGAACACCGCATCATAGGCGGCGGACCAGCCGGCCATGCTGGCGGTATGCGAGGCGGCGGCGCGCTCGCCGGCGCCGGAGCGGCCGACCTTTGTGACGATGACGGGCTTTCCCGACTCCGCCGCGCGGCGTGCCGCGGCGAGGAACTTGTCGACGTCGCGGATGCCCTCGATGAACAGCAGGATCACGTCGGTGGAGGCATCCTGCACCATGTAGTCGAGGAATTCACCGGCGCCCAGATCGGATTCATTGCCGGCACTGACGCAATAGCTGATCGCCACCCCCAGCGCTTTCGCGCGATGCTTGATGGCAAAGCCGATGCCGCCCGATTGCGCGACGATGGCAGCCCGGCGTTTCGTCGCGACCAGCGGCACATGGCCCGGCTTGACGTCGACGGTCGGGCTGAAGGTCGCCGCGACTTTCTGCACCTCGCTCAGGAAGCCCTCGGCGTTGGGACCGGAAATCCGCATCCCCGTCCGCTTCGCCAGCGCCACGATGGCATCCTGCATCGCGGCGCTGTCGCCGCCCTCCTCCGCAAAGCCGGAGGAAATGATGACGGCATTTTTCACGCCGGCCGCGGCGCATTGCTCGAGTACCGCGAGCACGGCGCGGGCGGGAATGATGACGATGGCGAGATCGATCGGCTGGCCTACGTCTGATATCGATTTGTAGCATTTGAGCCCGTCGATATCGCCGTAGTTGGGATTGATCGGATAGATCTGGCCCGGATACTCGTTCTTGCGCAGCATCGACAACAGCCGCCCCGGAATTTTCTCCAGGTCGCGCGACGCCCCGATCAGCGCGATGCTGTCGGGCGCGAAGAAGGTGTCGAGCGGATGGGGCATGGAGAATGGTCCCTTGGTCTTGTTCAGCGCGCGACGTTCATTGAATTAAGCGTGGCTCTTGAAACGTCATTGCGAGCGCAGCGAAGCAATCCATACTCGCCAAGTAAAGAAAGAATGGATTGCTTCGTCGCAAGGGCTCCTCGCAATGACGTTGAGAGGTCGGAGCATAGCCCCGATGGAGCCTGCGCGCTCACCCCACCAGCCGGAACGTCACGCCACCGAGTTCAAACGAATCGCCCGACACCGCATAGCCCCTGGCCTTGGCGGCGTCGCGCACTTTCGCAACATCCCCCACCCTGAAAGTCAGCCCGCTCATGATGTCGCCGGCACCATCCACGAAACGGAAACTGGCATTGGGCAGCTTCAGCTCCGGTTCGCCGGCTTCGCCCGTGCTCACGGGAATCCCGATGATCCTGCCCCAATGCGCGGCCAGCACCTCGGGCTCCGGGCTTTCCATCTCCACGCCGGTCAGCGCCTGCGTCACATCCTTGCGAATCGACTTTTGCCAGTCCGGTCCGGCCGGCGGATACGGCCCCAGAATATTGTCGCTGCCCGCGGTGTGGTTGAATTCGATGAAGGCGGCGCGGCAATCGCGGGGGTGTAGCTGCACGCCGTGATACGGCGCGTGGTCGATGACATTGGCGGTGCGCACGCCCATTTTCGCCGCGTGCGCGCCGCGTTCGTCGGGATCGTCGCAGCAGAAGATCGCCATGTAGCCGCCGCGACCGCCGGTCTTCTCGATGAAGCGCCCCGCCGCGGTGCCGGGCTGGAACGGCGCCACCACTTCGAGCAGGATCGTATCGACCGGCAGCAGCGCGTTCTCCAGGCCATACTTGGCGACGTTACCGTCGCGGTAACAGATGTTCAGCCCCATGATGGCGGCGATATCGCCGACCGCGGGCTCGATGGCCGGCGCCACCAGGCAGATCTGCCGCAGCCTCATGAAACCAGCCATCTCATGCCCCCTCGATCAATGGTTCTGAAACACGGGCTTGCGCTTCTCGACGAAGGCTTTCGCCGCTTCCTTGTGGTCGGCGGTCTCGCCCGAGCGCGAGTGATGCATGGCTTCCGCGTCGAAGCAGGCTTCCAGCGACATGTGTTCGGCGTTGTTGATGTTCTTCTTGATGTAGCCGAGCGTGATCGAGGGCCCCTGCGCCAGCGACATCGCCAGTTCATGTGCCGCCGACTCGACCTCGCCGTCGGGCACGACCTTCGTTACCAGGCCGAGCGCCAGCGCCTCCTGCGCCGACAGCACCGGCGACATCAGATAGAGCTCGCGGGCGCGGGCGCTGCCGAGCATCTGCGTCAGGAAATAGGTGCCGCCGTAATCGCCTGACAGGCCAACCTTGGCAAACGCCGTGGTGATCTTGACCGATGCCGAGGCGACGCGGAGATCGCAGGCCAGCGCGATCGACAGCCCGGCGCCGGCGGCCGCGCCGTCGACCTGCGCCACCACGGGCTTCTGCATCTCGTGCAGGATGCGCGAGACTTCCATGCCGCGCCGCAGATTGGTCTTCTTGGCCTCGAACGGCAGCGGCGCCCGCCCCTCCGCCATCGATTTGACGTCGCCGCCGACGCAGAAAGTGCCGCCGGCGCCCTTCAGCAGCACGGCGCGAACCTCGTGATCCTCCGCCGCGCGCCGCGCCGCCGCCACCAGCCCCAGCGTCATCTCGGGATTGAGCGCGTTGCGCCGGTCCGGCCGGTTCATGGTGATGGTGAGCAGGCCCTGGTCGAGATGCTGCAGGACGATTTCGTTGTTCATTGTTGTTTCCCTGGGTCGTTATTCGATCTCGTCGTCCCTGCGAACGCAGGGACCCATAATCCCGGTCATCAGTCGTTGCCAAACCGTCTACATCCGCCCGTCAACCGATGGGCCGCGGCGTATGGGTCCCCGCGTTCGCGGGGACGACGATGGCCGTCACTTCTTCACCAGCGGGCAGCGCGACGCTTCCAACGGCTGGAATGCATCTTTGCCGGAAACCGTGCCGACCAGCTTGTAATAGTCCCAGCGCCCCCTGGATTCCGACGGCTTCTTGACCTCGAACAGGTACATGTCGTGCACCATGCGGCCGTCGTCGCGGATCTTTCCGTTTTTGGCGAACATGTCGTTGATCGGCGTCTCCTTCATCATCTTGATCACAGCCGCCGCGTCGGTGGTGCCGGCGGCCTTCACCGCCTTCAGATAATGCGAGACCGAGGAATACACGCCGGCCTGGGCAGTGGTCGGCGGCCGCTTCCTGCGTTCCGTGAAACGCTTTGAAAACGCACGCGTCTCATCGTTGAGGTCCCAGTAGAAGGCTTCGGACAGCAGCAGGTTTTGCGCGATTTCAAGGCCGATGCTGTCGATGTCGGTGATGAAGACGAGCAGCGGCGAGGCCTTCTGCCCGCCCTTCATCAGGCCGAACTCGGCGGCCTGCTTGATCGCGTTGATGGTGTCGCCGCCGGCATTCGCCAGACCGATCACCTTGGCCTTCGACGCCTGCGCCTGCAGCAGGAAGGACGAGAAATCAGATGTATTGAGGGGATGGCGGACGCTGCCCAGCACCTTGCCGCCATTCTTCACCACCACATTGGTGGTGTCCCTTTCCAGCGCTTGTCCGAAGGCATAGTCGGCGGTCAGGAAAAACCAGGTGTCGAGGCCGGACTTGACCGCCGCAAGCCCCGTCACATTGGCCTGCCCATACGTGTCGTAGGTGTAGTGCACGGTGTAGGGACCGCACGCCTCATTGGTAAGCGCAACCGTGGCCGGTCCATTGAAAATGATGAGCTTGTTGCGCGCCTTTGCGATCTCGCCCGCGGCAAGCGCCGTTGCGGAAGCCGCGACATCGAAGATCATTTCGACGCCCTGGTTGTCGAGCATGTCGCGCGCGAGGCTGGCCGAGACGTCGGCCTTGTTGAGATGGTCGGCGACGACGATCTCTACCTTGCGGCCCAGCACCTCGCCGCCAAAATCCTCCACCGCCATCTTCGCCGCGGCCTCGCTGCCCGCCCCGGTGATGTCGGCATAGAGCCCGGACATGTCGAGGATGCCGCCGAGTTTTAACGGAGGTTTTGTCTGCGCGAGGGCGACACCTGCCGACAACGCCAGCGCCGATGCCAGAACACCCGAAAACACCCGTCTCATCAAAGCCTCCCTGCGAAGGGCCGCATTCGCTGCGACCTCACTTCTGTTGCCGCAATCATGCCGGAAGGTGTCAGCACCGGCAAGGCACGGAGCGGCGCGGCAGGCATGCTGGAGCTTTGCGGCGCGGGCATTTTCCGCAAAACGGAATGGTCGCAAGAGACTCTATCAACGGGTCGTCCCTGCGAACGCAGGGACCCATACGCCGTGCCGTTGATGGTTACGGGAAGTGGCCTTGTTGAAGCGTCTCGCTCTTACAATAGATCACCGGGGTTATGGGTCCCGGCTCAGCGTTCGCTTCGCTCACTTGGCCGGGACGACAACGATGGGTCTAACGCAAAGCGAATGGCTACCCCAACAGCCCCTTCCCCGGCACATGGTTCAGCTCCAGCCTGATGCCATCGGGATCCTCGAATAGCAGCGAGTAATAGCCCGGCGCCCATTGATCCTCGCGCGGCGCGCGGATGATCTTCACGTCGCTGAGCGTTCCCAGGAAGGCGTGCAACTCATCGACGTCGGCGCGCTCGCGGGCCCGGAAGCAGAGATGGTGCAGGCCGACACGCTCTTGCTCGAAGGCTGCGCCCTCGTGCTCCGGCGATGGTGCGCGGATGCCGACCGCGGTGCGGCCGCCGACGCAGTAGTAGGTCGTCTCGGTATCCATCACCGGCTTCAGCCCGAGGAAAGGCAGCAGCTGGCGATAGAACGCGCGGGAGCGTTCGAAATTCGATGCGGTGAGAAAAATATGCGCGATGCCGTTGACTTCCATCGTCTCTCCCCTTCGTCGACAAACCGATTTCGGCTAAAGTTAATCCGCCGATCGCGGCAAGCATACAGGAATGGATCCGATCCCAGGCAGCGTCGTGCAACCGGTGACCGCCACGCGGGCGCATTGCGCCGGATGGGCCATGGCCTTGACCTGGCTACTTTTAACTGTCGCCCCCGCTCACCCGGCGGGCTGCGCGTTCGAACCGCAGGGCGAGGGCCGCGTCTCCGCCGTGATCGATGCGCGCACGTTTCGGCTAACGGACGGCCGTGAGATCAGGCTCGCCGGCATCGAGCCGGTAGCCGGCACGAAGGCCAGCCGGACAGCGGCGTTGTCAGCCCTCATCGCGGGTCGCGAGGTGAGTTTGTCGGGCGACGACGACAGCCCCGATCGCTACGGCCGGCAGCCCGCGTTCGTCCATCTCGCCGGCTCCGAGGTGCCGGTGCAAAGCCTGCTGCTGGCGCAGGGCGAGGCGCTGGTATCGGCCGACGTCGCCGACAAGGGTTGCGCCGCGACCCTGTTGGCCGCCGAGGCGGAAGCGCGGCGGGCCAAACGGGGAACCTGGGCCGATCCGGCAGCCATAAAAAACGCGGAAAGTCCGGGCGATATTTTGACCGGGATCGGGCGCTTTACACTGGTCGAGGGAAAGGTTTTGTCGGTCAGGCAGGCCGGGGCAACGACTTACCTGAATTTCGGCCGGAACTGGACACGCGACTTTGCCGTGACTATTTCAAGGCGGGCGGCGGCGGCGCATGCGGCGGCCGGGATCGTCCTTAAGTCCCTGGAGAATCGGCGGATTCGGGTCCGTGGCTGGGTCGAGGCGCGGGGCGGCCCGCGAATCGAAGTGCTCCTTGTGGGGCAGATTGAAATGCTTGGCGGGAATTAGCCCGCCGGCCAGATACGAGTACTGACGTGACGGGGTGTGCGGGACGGCGCGACAGGGGGACAGGCCGCCGGCTTTGGGCGGCGGGTCCGCTGCTGTGCGCGATCCTGACGCTTTCCGCCTGCGGCGGTGTCGATCGCTTCACCACCGCCCCGCCTTCGGCGGGCGGCCCGGCCAAGCCGGCGCGCACGGTGGCGCAGACCCCTGCCACCGAGCGCGAGCATGAACGCATTCTCTCCTCCTATGGCGGCGCCTATGACGATCCGCGGCTGGAAGCCCTGATCGGCAAGACGGTCGACCGGCTGGTGGCGGCGTCGGATCGTCCCGATCAGGCCTACAAGGTGACCATTCTCAATTCCGGCGCGGTCAATGCCTTCGCGCTGCCGACCGGCCAGCTCTACGTCACCCGCGGCCTGATCGCGCTCGCCAGCGACACCTCGGAACTGTCCTCGGTGCTGTCACACGAGATGGCGCATGTGCTGGCAAAACACGCCACGATCCGCGAGGACCAGGCGCGCCAGGCCGCCGTCGTCACCCGCGTCGTCACCGACATGGGCAACGATCCCGATCTGACCGCGCTGGCGCTGGCCAAGACAAAACTGACGATGGCGAGCTTTTCCCGCGCCCAGGAGTTCGAGGCGGACGGCATCGGCGTCGGCATTTCCGCGCGCGCCAGATTCGACCCCTATGGCGCGGCGCGCTTCCTGACCGCGATGGAGCGCAACGCCGCGCTCAAGGCCGGCAAAACTTCGCTCGATCCGCGCGCGCAGGACTTTCTGTCGTCGCATCCGGCGACGCCCGAGCGGGTACAGAACGCTCAGAATTCGGCGCGGCAGTTTTCCTCGCCGGAAGGCGGCGAACGCGACCGCGAAACCTATCTCGCCGCAATCGACAACATCGTCTATGGCGAAGACCCCAGCGAAGGTTTCGTGCGCGGTCGCCGTTTCCTGCATCCGAAGCTCGGCTTCTCCTTCGCAGCGCCGGAGACCTTCACGCTGGACAATACCGCGCAGGCCGTGATCGGCGTGCGCGAGGGCGGCACCCAGGCGATGCGCTTCGACGTAGTTCGGGTGCCGTCGGAGCAGACGCTCGTCGACTATCTCAATTCCGGGTGGATGGAGAACGTCGAGAAGGGCTCGGCGGAGGAATTGACCATCAACGGCTTTCCGGCGGCGTCCGCCACCGCGCGCGGCGATCAATGGCAGTTCAAGGTCTATGCGCTGCGCTTCGGCAGCGACGTCTACCGCTTCATCTTTGCCTCCAAGCAGAAGACCACCGAGAGCGACCGCAACGCGCGCGAAACCGTCGGCTCGTTCCGCCGCCTGACGCTGGAGGAAATCCAGGCCGCCCGGCCGCTGCGCATCAAGATCATCACCGCGCAGCCCGGCGACACCGTGGAATCGCTGTCTCACCGCATGTCCGGTGTCGACCGCCCGGCCCAGCGTTTTCGCATCCTGAACGGGCTCGATGCCAATGCCCAGGTGAAGGCGCGGGACCGCGTCAAGATCGTGGTGGATTGACGCGCGAAAGCGCCTCATCCGCGATGCGCAATTGCGCATCTGAGGGCGCGCTTAGCGCGAACCGGGAATCTCGATCCGCATGTTCGGTGTCGTCCCGGACCAGCGAGCGCCGATCCGGGATCCATAACCACCGATGTCCATTGTTGCGGAAGGTCTCTACCTCCGTCCCATCACGCGCATGCACGGCGTATGGGTCCCGGATCGGCGCTCGCCAACGCTCACTTGTCCGGGACGACGATCAACAAAAAAGCCCGGTCTCTCGACCGGGCTTTTCAATTCTCAAATCAGCGAAGCCGCGTTACGCCGCCTCGTCCGCCACCGCCGCGTCGTCGCCATCGGCGTCGGCATCCGCATCACCGTCGGCGGCTTCGGTCTCGGCCTTGGCGCCGCGGCGCGGGCTCTTGGCGAGCTGGCCTTCGATTTCCTTGACCGCTTCGGTCTCGGTCGAATGCTGCACCACGGCGATTTCGCGCGACAACCGGTCGAGCGCTGCTTCATACAGCTGGCGTTCGCTGTAGGACTGCTCGGGCTGCGAATCCGAACGATAGAGATCGCGCACCACTTCGGCGATCGCGACGATATCTCCGGAATTGATCTTGGCTTCGTACTCCTGGGCACGGCGCGACCACATCGTGCGCTTGACGCGGGCGCGGCCCTTGAGGGTTTCCAGCGCGCGCTTGACCAGCGCCGGCTCCGACAGCTTGCGCATGCCGACATTGGCGACCTTCGCCGTCGGCACCCGCAGCGTCATCTTGTCCTTCATGAAATTGATCACGAACAGCTCGAGCCTGGCGCCGGCGATCTCCTGCTCTTCGATGGCCAGGATCTGGCCAACGCCGTGCGCGGGGTACACCACGAATTCATTGGTCTTGAAGCCCTGGCGCTGGGTCAGAACCTTCTTCGGCTCCTCGACCCGGGGAGCGGCAGCCACCGGCTTGGCGGCGGCGGCAACCGGCTTCGCGGCAGCCTTCAACACCACAGGCGCCTTGGCCGCAGTTTTCGGGGGAAGAACGACATTTTTGGGGGCGACCTTCGAAGCAGTGGCCTTCGTCACAGTCGCTTTCGCGGCAGTTTTTGCAGTCTTGTTTGGCATTGCGCTTCTTTTGTTATTCGAGGATTTGGCAGCCGGGGCCTTTCGGGGCTCCTTGAGGGAAGTCCGGGCACGGCCTTTGGTTGCACTGCGGCTCACCGCAGCGGCTTTTTTCGTGGTCTTTGAAGCACTCTTTTTACGCGTTTTCTGTGACACAGCCTGCGCGCGGAAACTGCCACGCCCCTGTTGGATGTTTTTCACGGGAACCCGAGGGCCACAGGTACGCATGGCTGGATTCGGCTAGTATTGTGTCGAATATAGCACATTTTCCGGAAAAATCAATGATTTACGCCCTGTCCGGAGGCTCCGGCAGGCGGTTTCGGCGATCTCACGCGGAATAGGGTTAAGTCGTCAGCCGTTTTCGGCCCGAACCGGCCCGAATTCATTTCAGCCCAAACGCTTCGAATCAGTCGCCGCTGCCCGGCGCCGGAGAAAAATATTTCTCGAACTTGCCCGCCATGCCGTCAAATTCCTTGGCGTCCGGCGGTTCGGGCTTCTTCTGGGTGATGTTCGGCCACGTCTTGGCGTATTCGGTATTCACCTCCAGCCACTTCTCCAGGCCGGGCTCGGTGTCGGGCTTGATCGCGTCGGCCGGACATTCCGGTTCGCACACGCCGCAGTCGATGCATTCGTCCGGATGGATGACCAGCATGTTCTCGCCCTCGTAGAAACAGTCTACCGGGCAGACCTCAACGCAATCGGTGTATTTGCATTTGATGCAGGCTTCAGTGACGACGTAAGTCATCCAGGGCTCCGAAAAGGTCAATTTTCAGTGGTTTGCGTAGCGCAGGAACACCGTAGCCGCAAGTCAAGCAACGGCATCTTTGGGAGGCGTTTTCAACCGCTCCAGCCAGCGCTTCAGATAGTCATTCCCGGCGGCCCTGCAAATCTTCGTAGAGCAAGCGGGCGGCGGTGGCGTCGCCCCTGCGTTCGGCGAACGCGACCACCTTCAGGATGCGCACCGAGTTGTCGAGCCCGATGGTCAGCACGTCGCCGGCCTTGACGGCGTGGCCGGGCGCCTTCTCCCTGCTACCATTGATGCGGACATGGCCGGCCTCGACCAGGGCAGCAGCACTGCTGCGGGCCTTCACCACCCGCGCGTGCCACAGCCATTTGTCGAGACGCTGGCGCTCCAAGCAACACCATCGAGAAAGGGATCAGTCCTTGCGGTTGGCGGCGAGCTGTTCCTTGAGCGCCGCCAGCTTTGCGAATGGCGAATTGGGGTCGACCGGACGGTCGCGCTCGCGCGGGGCGGCGCTGGTGGCCCATTGCCGGTGCGACGGGCCGCTGTCGCGACCGCCCTTGCCACCGAAACCACCCTTGTCGCGCCCGCCCTTGTCACGGCCACCCTTGTCGCGGTCGCCGCCGCCGAATTTGCCTGGCGGCTTACCATGCGATCGATCCTGCGGCTTGCCTTCAGATCTTCCCTGGGGCCGGTCGCCTTCCCTGCCCTTGCCCTGAAAACGCTCGCGCGGCGGCCGGCCACCCCGGTCCTCGCGCGGCGGGCTTGCCGGGGCGCCATCGGCGGCCACGGCCGGCGTCACGCCATCAGCGGGCGGAGCGTCGGTGCGGGGCCTGCGGAAATCAGGAGTGCGTCGTCCACGGCGATGCCGCTCGCCCTTGGCGGCGTCGCCCGCTTCGCCTGGCACAGCGGCTGCGGCGTCCGCGCCTTGCGCGGGACGGTCGTGATGGCGCGGACGGTTGCGGTCGTGACGCGGCCGGCGCTCTTCCGAGCGGCCACCGGGCCGCCAGACTTCGACCATTTCGGGTGCTGCGGCGACTTCGGGCGCGGTTGCCTCGGCAACACCAGCATCCTCAGATGCATCAGTCGCCGTAGCGGCCTCCGATGCAGTTTCAGCGGCGGCCTGTTCCTGCGGCGCTTCCACGGCGGCGGCTTCAACAACTTCCGCCACGGGAGCTTCAACAGCCTCCGCCACGGAAACTTCGACCGCTTCCACCGCAGGCGCTTCACCAGCTTCCACCACAGCCACCGGTTCCGGCGGCGCCGCTTCGACGGCAACCGGCTCAGCCGGTTCGGGCGCGGGCGAGAAGGCAATATCGGGCAGCAGCGTTGCCGACGGCGAGGTCTCTGCTTCGGTGGCCGGCGCGGCATCGCTGCCGGCCTGGGCCGTTTCGGTGCTCTCCGTCGCCACTTCGGAAGTTGCTTCCGCTGCAGCCTCTGCCGCGACGGGCGCTTCAACCACCTCAGGCTTCGGCGGCAGCGGCGCTTTCTTCTCCATGCGATAGCCGAGCGCGCGCAGGATCGAGGCGAAATCCTCACCGGCGGAGCCGGTCAACGAGGTCATCGCCTGCGTCACCACGAAACCGCGGCCGTCAAACGCGCCGGCCGGCTTGGTGCCGGGCGAAGCCTCGCGCCAGGACAGCGCGGGACGAATCAGATCAGCGAGGCGCTCGAGAATATCGACCCGCACCGCGCGTTCGCCGCATTGCCGGTAGCCCAGCACGCGATAGGCATCGCGGTCGAGCGACTTGTCGACCGGGAACGAGGTGCGGCCCGACCCTGCGAGATGCTGCGCCCCCGACAAGGCCGACATGTCGACATTGCTCTGCTTTTCCGCCCACAGCAGCGAGGCCAGCGCGCGCGCCGCCGGCTTCAGCAGCGCGGGAATGTAGATGTGATAGGCGCCGAAGCGCACGCCGTATTTGCGCAAGGTCGCGCGCGACGGCTGGTCGAGATCCTTCATCTCGGCGGAGATCTTCTGCCGCTCCAGCACGCCGAGCGCCTCGATCAGCTGGAACGCGATGCCGCGCGCGATGCCGGTGATGTCCTCGGCCTTGTGCAGGTCGAACAGCGGCCCCAGCAGCTTTTCGACATGCGTCTTCAGCCACAGATCGAGCCTCGTCTGCACCGCCTCGCGCGCGGCACCAGCCAGGCGGTCGTCGGAAATGATGCGCAGGCGCGGATGCAGCGCGTCGTCGGCCGCGACCAGCCGCGCCACCGCGTCGCCGGTCCAGCGGATGGTGCCATCCGACGTCAGCACGAATTGCTCGTCGGGCGCGGCCGCCAGTTTCTCGGCGCGCGCGTCGATCTCGCCGGCCAGCGCTTTCAGCGCAGTGGCCTGCAACGCCTTGGCGTCGGAGCCTGCTTCCGCGGCGTCGGGTGCGAAGGTAAATCCGTCGAGCCGGCCGATCACATGGCCTTCTACGATCACTTCGCCGGTCTTGCCGATTTCAGTATTCAAAACGCTGTTCTCCCGCAGGCGGCGCATCAATACACTGGTACGACGGTCAACGAAACGCTCCGTGAGCCGTTCATGCAGGGCATCCGACAGTTTATTTTCGACTTCTCGCGCGATTCCCTGCCAATGTTCGGGATCGGCCAGCCAATCCGGCCGATTTGCCACAAAGGTCCAGGTCCGGATTTGCGCGATCCGACCCGATAATGTGTCGATATCGCCGGTTATGCGGTCGGCCTGCTCGACCTGGGCGGCGAACCAGGCATCCGGGATCCGGCCCTTCTTCATCAGGAAACCGAACAGGCTGGTCACCAGTTCCGCATGTGCCGCCGGCGCGATCTTGCGGTAATCCGGAATCTGGCAGGCGTCCCACAGCCGCTCGACGGCGGCGGCCCCCTGCGCCATGTCGCGCACGTCGGCGTCGCGCGCGGCGTGATCGAGCACGCGCAAATCTTCGGCGATCGGCGCCCGCGTCAGCGCGTCATGGCTCGGCGACAGCGCCAGCGACACCTGCAGCGCCCCCAGCGAGGAGAAATCCAGCTTCGAATTGCGCCATTGCAGCACTTTTACGCTATCGAAAGTGTGATTCTGCAGCGCATTGACCAGTTCCGGCTCGAACGGCGCGCAGCGGCCGGTGGTTCCGAAGGTGCCGTCACGGGTGGCGCGCCCGGCGCGGCCGGCGATCTGCGCGAATTCCGACGGGTTGAGCCTGCGGAACTGGTAGCCGTCATATTTGCGGTCGGAGGCGAAAGCGACGTGATCGACGTCGAGGTTGAGCCCCATGCCGACGGCGTCGGTCGCGACCAGATAATCGACGTCGCCGGACTGGAACATCGCCACCTGGGCATTGCGGGTGCGGGGCGACAGCGAGCCCAGCACCACGGCGGCGCCGCCATGCTGGCGCTTGATCAGTTCGGCGATGGCATAGACCTCGTCGGCCGAGAAGGCGACGATCGCGGTGCGCCGCGGCTGCCGCGTCAATTTGCGGTCGCCGGAGAATTCAAGTTGCGACAGCCGCGGCCTCGTGACGATGGAGGCGCCGGGCAACAGCCGCTCGATGATCGGGCGCATGGTGGCGGCGCCCAAAAGCAGCGTCTCGTCGCGGCCGCGCCGGTGCAGGATGCGGTCGGTGAAGACATGACCGCGTTCCAGATCGGCCGCGATCTGGATTTCGTCGACCGCGAGAAACGAGACGTCGAGATCCCGCGGCATCGCCTCCACGGTGGAAACCCAGTAGCGCGCCTTCGGCGGCTTGATCTTCTCTTCGCCTGTTATCAGCGCCACCAGCTCGACGCCGACCTTGTCGACGATCTTGTTGTAGACCTCGCGCGCCAGCAGGCGCAGCGGCAGGCCGATCACCCCGGAGGAATGCGCCACCATCCGCTCGATCGCGAGGTGGGTCTTGCCGGTGTTGGTCGGCCCGAGCACCGCGGTGACGCCGGCGCCGGGAGCGCGGTCATGCGCCTGGTTGGACGAGAATGACGGAAAGGCCATGTTTTATTGAGTTTCTGCGTCGCCGAAGGTTTGTGGGCGCGTATTCCGCAAAAGTGGGTACCGGTTTTGCGATCAGAATACGCGCAGGCTAATTGTTTCATTATGCGACGCCTTGCAGTCGCGGCTTAAGTTCTGGAACGAGTCCGGAACGAATCGCGCCCGAATCGCTGACTCACTCCGGATGTCGTTACGTTCACCGCAACATGTCGGCACGACACCTCGTCGCGGCACTAGATCAGGTTTGGCGCGAGGCGAGAAGCGGGCGAATGGCGGTCGAATCCTTAAAGCGTTGGAGAACACGGAGTCGAATCAGAAGCGGGCGAGAGTCAATGGGGATTCGGCTGCTCCGTTGTACGCCGCCACATCCATTTCGGTGTCGTCCCTGCGAACGCAGGGACCCATACGCCGCGGCCCTGCAGTTTCAGGCGATGAGCGTCGATACCGAAGCTCACAACGAACCCCTGTGATTATGGGTCCCTGCGTTCGCAGGGACGACGGCAGATTTGACGTCACTGCGTCTTCGCGACCCGCGGCGGCGTTGCCGTGGTGATGAACTGGGTGGCCTCCAGCATGGCGGGGCCGAGCGGGGTCGGGATCTTCATCCAGAACGGCACCAGGATGCGGGTTCCCGCGACCGGCGCGAACGCGATCTCGATATTGCGCTGGGCGGCGAGGTATTTGATGACCGGGCGGTCCGGGATGTAGCCGGCGACCGGCGTGAAATACACCGCGCAGACCACCACGGGGCCATGATAGCCCTTCTCGGCCTTCACGGTTTCCATGCGCTTGAAATCGAGCTTGAGGTCGTAGCGCATGCGGCCGTCGAACACCCCGGCGGAGACGCGGCAGGCCTCCGGCGTCAGCGGATCGCCGTTGCCGGGCACGCGCAGCATCGATCCCGTCATCGGGTCGTAGACGCCGCGGCGATGCGCATCGGTGACCGGCAGCCGGTCGGCATCGACGGGCGGTTCCGGCTCGATGGCGTATTCCTTGATATAGCCCGAGGTCAGCACCATGCGGATGGCTTCGGTCTTTTTCGCGGTCGTGGTCGAAGCCTGGTAATTGGTCGCGACCAGCGCGCCGGCCACCACCCTGCCCTGGGCCGCCGCGGTGCCGGAGCCGCCGGAGAAGGCCTTCAACAGCCCCGAGGTGCCGCCGGAAGAGGCGGCGGAAAACGAATCGTCTGATATTTCGATGTTCCAGGCGCCCTTGCCGACGGCAATCCCCGAAAGCGTCGCCTCATAGCGGGCATCCAGCCGCCCCTGCGCGAAGCCTGCGGTCGGCACGCCCGACAGCACCAAGGCGCACAGCCCGCCCAGCGCCCACAGCGGAAATCCGGCCGGCCGGGGCAACATCATGCGGGGGGTGGTCACTGAACGGCGATCCTCAACTCGGCGCGCAAATCGGCGCACAGGTATTATTTAGGCCAAAATATCCGGCAAACAATGCATCCGCGCCCGGAAGCCCTGATGTCGGCGGCGAATACGCCGTTTATATGATGGCGAAACCGCCCGAACGACATACCAAACAGGCTTGCCAAACAGGCTTGCGGAACAAGCCTTTCCGCCCGGTTTGGCCGATCTTTTGCTGCCCCAAAACCTTGACGCCCCGCGCGGCTGCCCCTATACGTCCGCGGTTCCTGAAATGGACGTGAATTTGAACCCCCGCGCCGCGCCCTCCAAAAGGGCTGACGGATGGGTCGGGGATGGAAGAGGATTTTGCAAGATGTCCCGGCGCTGCGAACTGACGGCCAAGGGCCCCATGGTGGGCAACAAGGTGAGCCACTCCAACATCAAGACCAAGCGCCGGTTCCTGCCGAACCTGTGCAACGTCACCTTCATCTCGGACGCGCTCGGCCGCAACGTGCGCCTGCGGGTCTCGACCAACGCCATCAAGTCGGTCGACCACCGCGGCGGCTTCGACGCCTTCCTGATCAAGGCCAAGGGCCCCGAGCTGTCGCAAAAGGCGCTGCTGCTGAAGAAGGCCATCGAGAAGAAGATCGCCGAAGGCGCGCCGGTAGCCGCGGCGAGCTGAGCGGACGCGGGCGGAAGCCTGATTGAGCGAACTGGAATTTTGAATGGCCGGGTCGAAAGACCCGGCCGTTTTCGTTTGGGGCGTGCGCGGCGATGGAAGGCCCGCAACCGTAACGGCGAGCCATTGGGTCGCGCGGCAGAGGCCAAAAGCAAAAAGTGCGAAAACAACCCCATGCACAGAAAGGAAGTGCTTGGGATCGCAGCACTTTTACTGCACGGCGTCGGAGGGCAGGAGAAGAAAATTCTCCATCGTCCGTATGCCGCTCCCCACAGGGTAAAGTCGTCATGGTGACGAGTGCGGCAACGCCGCGCGTCTCGAACCATGAAAGGCCTGTAGCCTGGATGGAGCCAACGGGCCGCGCGAATGCGCGCCCGATGGCGCAATCCGGGGCCGGCTTCACGTTAGTTCGCGGATGGGGCGGAGCCCCCACGCTCAAACGTCGTCCCAGACTTTATCTTCCGGGTTGTCCCACACAGCGGCAAGCCCGGTTGCCTGCGCGTTCATCAGGTCGCGCCATTCCGGGTGATCCTGCCCCTCGCGAAGCAAGCCGACGAAGTCGAGCACTTCACGGGCGAGCGGATCGGGCAACAGCTTCACCTGATTGTAGACCATGTCGGCGATGGTCATGCAGGTCTCCCGATCAATCGGTGCGGGCAGCGCCGCGATCTGCAGGAACAGCGATTCCGGAGCCTCATCGGGTTGGTTATCCGGCAAGAGATCGAGCGCCATCGCGGAAATCTTGTTCAGCAATTCGTCAAGCGTCGGCGCGTCGGCGGCAGCCGGGATGTCGTCACAATGCCCGCTCCAGCCCGACGCCTCCCGATCCCAGGCTGCGGAAATCGTGAAAATGACTGGGCGGGACATCGCGGGTCCGATAGTTGCCGCGACGCCTACCAAGACTGCGCAGCGGTCTAGTATGGCCCAAGTCAGGCGGGCGTCGCACGGAGCGGTCTTGACGTCGTTCCATCAGGCGGAGTTCAACGGGTCGGTGGCGAGGCCAATTGAGCCTCCGCGAGGCCGGTTGGAGGACGTCCAGGCGTGCTCTGAACTATCCAGCTTTTTGCTGATCTGGGCTGTCAAAGATGCCCTCACTTCTCAGTGTCGAACCTTAGGCCTAATGGCAACTTTTGCAATACAACCAGTTCGCGCCAGCCGGCGATTAGTGGATATCAGAATAAAGCTGCATACTGAATTGTACGCAACCCAGCGAGCACCCCAGCGGCATTATGGCTATTGTTCTGACCAACTTTTCGGAGGGCACACTTTGTCAGGGTTGCGCCTGGACCGTTGCCGACGAGGTTGAGCTAGCCAAGCGCATCGCGCTCGTTGCGTTGGGACAATCGCGCCACGTGGCGAAGATATTGTCCGGGATCAGCGCCATTCCACCGAGTACGACCGCGTCCACACGTGCCGCCGCTATCAAGCTACTTACAGTTCGTCCGGGTGCGGAATCGTGGCATCGCGACGGATGGTTATTCCAGACGATGTCTTGGCTGGCCGCCTCGCAGGCAAATCCATCGGCTCTCATTCGTGCCCCACACATGATCCTTGCCCACAAGGGGTTCGACGGCCTTCAACTGGAACTAGATGCCGGTGACGGCGCGGTATCAGCCGCGGTAATCTTTGAGGACAAAGCCACAGACAATCCGCGCGAGACAATCAGGGATGAAGTTTGGCCGGAGTTTCTGCTGATCGAAGCCGGTGATCGAGAGAACGTCCTGACTGCCGACGTCAGTTCGTTACTTAGCACGCGCCCAGGAATTGATGCGGACAAAGCAATTGAGAATGTGATCTGGAAACAGATTCGTCGTTATCGCATCAGCATTACTGTCAGCGATACGTACTCGACGGCTGCCGGACGGAAACGCCTGTTCAAGGGTTACGACGAAGTCGCGACCGGGGACGTGGCGCGACGCCGCGGCGAGGTACTTCTCGTTCATCAACTCAGGCCATGGATGGCCTCAATCGCGAATCATGCCATCGCTTTTCTGAATGCTATGGGAACAACGCATGTTTGACCCCGATACCGTGGCATTAATGGCACAAGCTCCGTCGCTTGAGGGGCTTGATCTAGAGAGGTTGCCACAAAGCCTTACCGAGGTGTATGCCGAGATCGTTACTGCTCGCATCCGATTGCGGGAACTTGCAACCGATCAAGTGCTTCCGGATGCCGTCCGCAATTCCATAAAGACCATGCGGCGACTTGCCTCTGCGCAAGAGGCATTCGTTTCGACGCTCCCCGACCGCGAGGATCGTTCCGCCGCGGCATTCGTTGCGGCATCCGCGCATCATGTATGCATGCTGGCGGACGCCACGGCGAACACTGAAAATGGTCGAGTAAGTTACCTTGGCATCGATTCCATTTCACCGGAAGTTTCGGCAGCGCTACTATTTCTTGTCGCCGAGGCAAGCGCCGATGCGGCAGAGACCGCAAAGCGAATTCGGCCGACTGACGCTGGCCTCATCGAATCGCGACTGTTAAGCAGCATCTCGGACTTGGCCATCGGGCGACTCGGTCCAATCGTCGCAAGTGGATTGCCATCGATAGCGGACCTTGCTCAAGCCGAGCCCGGACTCGCAGCAACGCGCGCTCTTTACTTCATGTTGTTGCAAGGTGTCAGATCGCTAGCACAACAGATGCTTGGAACGCCCCCTGGGCGGGGCGAAAGTGCAATAGAAATCTTTGCGAACGTGATATCGTTATCGGCTGAGCGAATTACCGGCATTGCGCCTGCTGGCACGGATGCTCCCTACAACATCTTCACCGGCCCTCTGCACCTTGCCTCTCTTTTGAAAGCGGTGGCGCGCGACTTTCCTTCATCAGCCCTTGTTCAGGTCATTCCACCGAGTGGAATTTCGGCTTCAAGGTGGCACGCCTTAATCAAAGAGATGGCGAAGCAACGTCCATACGTCTGGCGAAATCATCGTGAGGCCATAGACGCTGGCTATCTTGAAACCGGCACCTCGGCGGCCGTAAGTTTTCCGACCGGCGGTGGAAAATCCAAACTGGCGGAACTTAAGATCGCCGCTGCGCTTTTGCGCGGCGTCAAGGTAATTTTTCTTGCACCTACGCTCGCCTTGGTGGACCAAACAGCGACGGCCCTTACGAAGACCTTCCCGCAGGCACAGGTGCAGCGCGAACGCGCCGAAGAGCTTGTCTTCTCACCACTCGAGAAAGAACCGCTTCCGGGCATCAGCGTGCTCACGCCCGAGCGATGCCTTACGATGCTCAGCTTCAGTTTCGATGTCTTTGAGGACGTCGGTCTAATCGTCTTCGACGAATGCCACTTACTGCATCCGCGCAACATGGACACGAGCCGCCGAAGCATCGATGCAATGCTGTGTCTGCTGAACCTAAATAGACTCGCCCGCACTGCGGACATCCTCCTTCTCTCGGCCATGATGAAAAACACCGCCGAGATGGCTGGGTGGCTGCAGGATTTGACCGATCGAACCTGCCTGGGGCTTGACCTCAGATGGAAGCCTACCCGTCAAGTGCGCGGCTGTGTGGTTTACGCCTCAGAACGATTGGGTGAGCTGCGAACTTTGCTCGGGGCGACCCGCCGGGCAGTACCCAACAAAGATGCCCCCGCCGCGCTTAAGCGAAGTCTGACGGCACAACCTTTCGGATTCTTTTGCCTTCGCCAAACGTGGGTCTCTAACGCCCGCATCGACTACGCACTGCTTCCATTGCTGGAGGAGGCTATCACGCTATCTACCGGTACGCGGCAAGATCGAAACTGGTATCTCACGCCGAACGGCAATCAGGTCAGCGCGGCGATCGGTACCGCTACTGGTGCGCAGCGCCTGAAGACACTGATCTTCGCTCAAACCATCCCGCTCTGCAAAAGCACCTCCGACGCCGTCAATGAGCTATCTGGACCGCAAGCGCTTCCTCTCACCGACGACGAGCAGACGCTCTACCGTGTCGCTGTTGAAGAAGCTGGCGGCGCTGAGTATCTCTATCTGGCAATGACACCGGAGGGAAAGCTTGCTGACGCAAGTGCTTGCCACCACGGCCTGTTGATACTGCAGGAACGGCAATTGCACGAAGATCTATTTCGCCGCGCTGACGGCATAAACGTTCTAGTAGCGACCTCGACGTTGGCACAAGGAATGAACTTGCCTAGTGAAGTCGTAATTATCGCGGGCGACAGCCGCTTTAATCAAGATGCCGATCGAATGGAACGCCTGGAGGCCCACGAGCTTCTCAATGCAGCAGGCCGCGCTGGGCGAGCCGGTGACGTGTCGCAGGGATTCGTCCTGATTGTTCCGAGTAAGGTTGTCGATTTCCAGAGCAGCACCAATCAAATTCACAGCCACTGGTCAGATCTACAAGCAATCTTTTCACAAAGCGATCAGTGTCTGGTTATCGACGACCCGTTCGTATCGTTGTTGGATCAGGTTCATGCCGCGACCGGCCCGATATCGGCGGCGGCGAAGTATCTACTTAGTCGATTGCCGCAGGGCAACACATCCGATCCGGCTGGGGCCGACGCTTCAGCAAACGAACTATTGTCACGATCTTTCGGTGCTTACCGCGCTCGGGTGCGGGGTGACGCCCAATGGATTGAGTCGCGCGCGGCGGCCGCCATTCAACTTCGTAATGCCGACCCCGACATCACGAATTCTTGGATTGACCAAATTGCGGCTGCGTCGGGAATTTCAGCTCGCATACTGACGAAGCTATCCCAACACCTTCTTGCCACTGCGAGCGTGACGACGCCTACGACCGAAGGTTGGCGCGCATGGATGCTCGCGTGGCTGCGCGCCAATGCGGAGGATATTCCCCAACTGATAAGGCGGGAAAGCTTGGAAGGCATCTTCGGCAGCAAATACAAGAAGCTCGACAGTGACAAAGATAAGGGATTGTACGCCATCGGAGAGTTCGAGCGCCTACTGCCTGCCTGGATGAATGGGACGACGCTCGCAGCCTTAGAGCAGCTCGCCGGGACCGCACCAAACCGGCTTGGGAAATGCGAAACTGCGCGCGAATTCGTTTTGCGAATTGTCCCAGAGTTCGCGTATCTCTATGGAATCCTTCCGCAGCTCTACGCGACGCTTTTTCCGTTGGAACTCGTGGTGCCCATTGCGTTGACAACGCTCGGAGCGGCCGTGCGAGAAGGAGTTGACCGGCCAGAAATGGTTGCACTTCGGCAGATCCGATTGCGGCGCCTCAATCGGATCGCCGTTCACCGCGAATATCAGAGCATCGCGACGTATATGGCACCAGGGGATTTGACCGAGGCCTTTTCAGACATGGTCGAGCGCGTAAGAAGCGCTGTCGACCTTTATGACTTTCTGCAATCGTAGACTTACGTTCGCGTTGCGCGGCTCGTTTGGTGTAGAACCTGAGGCTGCCCCAATCCCCCTCGCCATCTCCCCTTCCCCCCGCTAAACTTCCGGCTGCAGGCAGGGGAAATCACATCCATGACCGAAACACCCGAATCCAAACCCGAAAAGCGACACATCGTCATCTGCTGCGACGGCACCGGCAACGAAATCTCCGAAAATATTTCCAACGTCCTCAAGCTGTACCGGACGCTGCGCAAGACCGAGAAGACGCATCCGAACCAGCTGGTGTTCTACGATCCGGGCGTCGGCACGCTGGAGCGGCCGGATCCGTTCCATCGATTCAAGCAGAACTTCAATCTGGTGATCGGGCTGGCGTTCGGCTACGGGCTCGACGACAACGTGCTCGCCTCCTACCAGTTCATCGTCGAGAACCACCGCGAGGGCGACGACATCTATCTGTTCGGGTTTTCCCGCGGCGCCTACACGGTGCGGGTGCTGGCGGCGCTGATCCACAAGATCGGACTGATCTCGCTGCCGCAGAACAATCTCGCCGGCTCGGGCCTGACCGCCTACAAGCAGTTTTCCACCGACCACGTCGCCCCCGACCAGAAAGACGACCCGGCGGCGCAGTATGCGCGCATCCTGTCCGTGAAGTGGCCGACCATCAAGTTCGTCGGCGTGTGGGACACCGTCGCCAGCGTGATCGTGCCGCGCTGGGACCGCATCAATCCGCTGAAGGGGCAGTTCAGCCCGTGGAGCCTGGAGGAGCTGGCCTTCGTGCGGGAAAATCCCTCGATCGAGGTTTTTCGGCAGGCGATCTCGATCGACGAGCGGCGCCGCATGTTCCGGCCGCAGCCCTGGGACGCGGGCAAATTCCGGCCGCACCGCTACGCCCCGGAATCCAAATGGACGGACCAGGACAGCGTGCAGGTCTGGTTCGCCGGGGTGCATTCCGATATCGGCGGCGGCTATCCGGAAAAGCAATCGGCGCTGTCGAAATATCCGCTGCTGTGGATGATCGAGCAAGCCGTCAAGCACGGCCTCAAAGTCGACCGCCGCACCGTCAACCAGCTCGGCTGGGGCCGCAAGCGCAAGGGCAGCCCGTTCGACTATGTCGCGCCGGACTTCCTGCCCTATCCCGACAACCCTAAGTCCGCCGCCTGGCAGCCGCACGACTCGATGAACGCCGGCTGGCGCGCGCTCGAGGCGATCCCGAAGAAGGACAAGTACAGGGAATGGCCGGAGCGGAAATCGATGTTCGGCTTTTACATCCCGTGTTGCGAGCCGCGGCTGATTCCCGAGGGCGCGCTGATCCACCAGTCCGCGCTCGACAAGATCGCGCAGGACAGGACGTACCAGCCGGTGAACATGCCGGCGCGGTACGAGGCGGTGCCGCTGGAGACCCCGCCCGCTCCCGGGCTGGCCGATGATGCGAAGCAGGACGACGGGGCGTGATGGGTGGCGCGCAAGTCCGGCACACCCACAGCCGTCGTCCCGGCCCCCGAGCCGGGACCCATAGCCACCGGCGGACATGTTTCGCGAGGTGTCCGCCTTTCGTGCCGCATCGTGAGGCCGCGGCGTATGGGCCCCGGCTCGGAGGCCGGGGCGACGGAGTTTTGCGGTTGGCGCACCAAAGCCGGATTATCGAACCATTTCAACAAATCCACCCCGACGGGCAAATCACTTCCGATTACCAGAAATCGTGTCAAGCCCCCTCGACAAAAATATTTCTGTTTTCCAGAAGCGACAACCGCGCTATATATCCCGGCATCCCGTCCCATCGAGAGGGGCGTTGCGCAACGTACCAGCGCGGGGCGGGGAAGCGGTGGACGCGAATGGCGCTTCTGACGAGGACGCCTGATGCGGATGGCGAAATCGTGTGGTCCCGACACCCCAATGGCAGGTGTCAAGTTCGTAGCTTAAGGCAGCGCGGGCGACGGTGGCAAAAGTGCAGGGCTCACCGAGGAGAGCACGTATAAGCCTTAAACCACTGCGCAGGGAAAGCCGGATGCTTCCGCTTCACCTGTATGCTCGTGTGCCGACTGCTTCTTCCACCATCGCACACGAGACCGCGGGTGCAGCGCGCACCCGGCTTTCCCTGCGCCCTCTCGTTATCGAGGGCGAGGCGACGCACGCAAACCTCGGACGCATCGCGCCGCGAGATGGCGGAGGTGTGGTTGCTGTCTTGAAAAACTCTTGCGTCGTCCCTGCCTAGTGCGCAATTGCGCACGGGGCGCAGGGACCCATACGCCGCGGCCTGTCAGTGAGGCGCCGGTGTTAGATACCTTCCGCAACAACGGACGCCCGGGATTATGGGTCCCCGCGTTCGCGGGGACGACGGAGTACCTACCGCGTCCCGAAACTGGTGGCGCCGAACAGCGCTTTTTGCGTCGAGGGCTGCGAGCGCCAGTATTGCGGCGGCGCCGACACCTCGCCGCCGAGTTCGGCGGCGGCGTGCCAGCCCCAGCGCGGGTCGTAGAGAAAGCCGCGCGCCAGCGCCACCATGTCGGCCTTGCCGGAGGCCACGATCTCCTCGGCCTGCTTCGCTTCCGTGATCAGGCCGACCGCGATGGTGGTGACGCCGGTGGCTTCCTTCACCGCCTGCGCCAGCGGCACCTGGTAGCCGGGCCCGAGCGGAATTTTCTGCAAGGGCGACACGCCGCCGGAGGACACATCGATCCAGTCGACGCCGCGCTTCTTCAGCTCATGCGCGAATTCGATGGTCTGCGGAAGATCCCAGCCGCCCTCGATCCAGTCGGTGGCGGAGACCCGCAAGCCGACCGGCTTGTCATTCGGAAACGCCGCGCGCACCGCGTCGAACACTTCGAGCGGAAACCGCATGCGGTTTTCGAGCGAGCCGCCATACTGGTCGGTGCGCTTGTTGGATATCGGCGAGAGAAACTGATGCAGGAGATAGCCGTGGGCGCAATGAACCTCGATGCCGTCGATGCCGAGCCGCGCGGTGCGCCGCGCCGCCGCCACGAAGGCGTCGCGGATGCGTTTCAGGCCTGTTACGTCGAGCGCGCGCGGCGGCGCCTCGCTCTCCTTGTGCGGCACATCGGACGGACCCTCGGGCAGCCAGCCGCCTTCGGCGATCGGGATCAGCTGGCCGCCGTCCCACGGTTTGTGGCTGGAGGCCTTGCGGCCGGCATGAGCGAGCTGCATCACCACGGCGGCCTTCGAATGCCTGCGCACCGAGGCCAGCACCGGCTTCAGCGCGGCCTCGGTGGCGTCGTTCCACAAGCCCAGACAGCCCGGCGTGATGCGCCCGATCGGCTCCACCGCGGTGGCCTCGATGCAGAACACCGCCGCCCCCGACAGCGCCAGCGAGTTGATATGCGTGAAGTGCCAGTCATTGGCCTCGCCGTTCCCGGCGGAATACTGGCACATCGGCGCCACCATGATGCGATTGGAAAGCGTCAGGCCGCGCAGCGTGATCGGAGAAAACAGGGCGCTCATGGGGGATTTCCGGATGGGAGAAAAAATGCCGTCGGCCTACTCTAGGGGCAGTGCTGACGATGCCCAACTGCCGGCGATGCAACCCTTACCCTCGCCGGTGGGGGAGGGTTACAGGGACCGCCCCGTTGCCCGCCTTGACTTCGGCGCCTTCTCCCCCGAAACAGCCATTTCCCGCCCGCGACCCCTCCGCGCGAACTGCGAAACGGGACCCCGATTTGCGTCGGACTGCACGCTAAACGATTGAATTTGCGTGCTTTCTCCGCACGCCTGGAAACCGCTTCGCGTCCACGCCGCTTCGTCCCTATATTGTCCAGATGCCGGATCACATGCGCAGCACCTATCTCGATTTCGAAAAGCCCGTCGCCGAACTCGACTCCAAGGTCGACGAACTGCGCGCGCTGGCGGCCACCGGCAGCGACATCGGCGAAGAAATTTCGCGGATCGAGGAGAAGGCTGCGCAGGCGCTGACCGACCTCTATGCCAATCTGACGCCATGGCAGAAGACGCTGGTGGCGCGGCACCATCAGCGCCCGCATCTGACCGATTTCATCAACGCGCTGATCACCGAATTCACCCCGCTCGCGGGCGACCGCAAGTTCGGCGAGGACGAGGCGCTGGTCGGCGGATTCGGCCGCTTCCGCGGCGAGAGCATCTGCGTGATCGGCCAGGAAAAGGGCGCCACCACCGAATCCCGCATCAAGCACAATTTCGGCATGGCGCGCCCGGAGGGCTACCGCAAGGCGGTCCGGCTGATGGAGATGGCCGACCGGTTCGGCATTCCCGTGCTGACGCTGGTCGATTCCGCCGGCGCCTATCCCGGCATCGGCGCCGAGGAGCGCGGCCAGGCCGAGGCGATCGCGCGCTCCACCGATGCCTGCCTGGCGCTGGGCGTGCCCAATGTCGCGATCATCACCGGCGAAGGCATGTCGGGCGGCGCCATCGCGATCACGACGGCCAACCGCGTGCTGATGTTCGAACACGCCATCTACAGCGTGATCTCGCCGGAGGCGGCGTCCTCGATCCTGTGGCGCGACGGCACCAAGGCGCAGGAAGCCGCCACCAGCATGAAGATCACGGCGCAGGACATGCTGCGCTTCGGCGTGATCGACCAGATCCTGAAGGAACCGGCCGGCGGCGCCCATCGCGATCCCGCCGCCATGATCGCGACCACCGGCGACGCCATCGGGCAGGCCCTCGACGAATTGCGCAACCTCGACCCCGGCATGATTCGCCAGCAGCGCCGGCAGAAGTTCCTCGATATCGGCCGCAAGCTGGCCTGATCTTACCCTCCCCTGGAGGGTAAGAAAGCGGCCCCCGGGCGGCCGCCCAATCGTTAACGTCCCAGCTTTTTCAACTTTCCGCCATTTCCGCCCCAATTAGGCCCGGACACCGATATTTAACCTCTATTGACCATGCCTGACGGGGACCCCTCCGGGAGGCCCTCGTCGGCTTGCGACCGGGGGACCCAAAGGGTAGTATTTTAGTCAATGGCTTCAGGGCATGTACGCTATGTTTGGGGTGCGAAAATTGCGCTTTGAATGGCCGCTGGGGTGTGGAGCTTGGCATTGATTTACCGCTCGCTGGTTCGCGCGCTCATCACCTCGGCCGCGCTCACGGCTGGCGTGCTGCTGGCCGGCTGCAACAGCGACCAGATCTCGCTGGCGAACAACGCCAAGGCCAACCAGCCGGTCCCGCCCAAGCTGATCGCCGACATGACGGCGAAGGACATGGACCTGCAGTCGCCGATGCTGGTCCGGATCTTCAAGCAGGAAGCCGAACTCGAGGTCTGGAAGCAGGATCGCTCCGGCCGCTTTGCGCTCTTGAAGACCTATCCGATCTGCCGCTGGTCGGGCGACCTCGGACCCAAGGTCAAGGAGGGCGACCGCCAGGCCCCGGAAGGCTTCTATTCCATCAGCCCGGCGCAGATGAACCCGCAATCGTCGTTCTACCTGTCGTTCAATACCGGCTATCCCAACGCCTTCGACAAGGCATTGGGCCGCACCGGCTCGCAGCTGATGGTGCATGGCGACTGCTCGTCGCGCGGCTGCTACGCCATGACCGACGAACAGATCGCGGAAATCTATTCGCTGGGGCGGGAATCCTTCTTCGGCGGCCAGCGCGCGTTCCAGCTGCAGGCCTATCCGTTCAAGATGACGCCGGTCAACATGGCGAAGCATCGCAACAACCCGAACATGCCGTTCTGGAAAATGATCAAGCAGGGCTGGGATCATTTCGAGGTGACGCGGCAGGAGCCGAAGGTCGATTTCTGCGAGAGGAAATACGTGTTCGACGCCATCAAGGCGCCGGATGCCAAGCGGGATCCGGTGTTCGACGCTTCGGCCAAATGCCCGGTTTACGCGATCTCCGACGACATCGCCGACGCCGTGCGCGAAAAGCAGCAGCATGACCAGGTCGAGACCGCCAAGCTGATTTCGAAGGGAACACCGGTCGCGCGGATGAATACCGGTATCGACGGCGGCATGCACCGGGTGTTCGCCGCCAAGCTGCCCGAGGCCTCGACCGGCCTGTCGGAAGGCGGCGACGGCCAGGGCCTGTCGCTGGCAGCGATTTCCCGCGCGCCCGGCACCATTCCGGCCCACGTCAATCCGCCGCGCGGCTCGGTGTCGTCGCCCGAAGAGCCGCTGGCAGCCTCCATGGCGGCTCAGGCCGCTCCGGCCCCGGCAACCCGCGTGGCGTCGGCGGCGCCGCCCGAAAAATCCGGCGGCTTCTTCTCCAGCCTGGCCCGCAAGGTCGGCATCGGCGGCGCGGAAACCACCGCGACCACCAAGCCAGCGGCCAAGCCGGCGCCCGTGCCCGCACCGGCCAAGCCGAAGGTCATCGAGACCCGGCGCCACGAACCGCCACGCCCCGAAGCATCGGTGCCGAAAGCCGCCGCAGCACCAAAACCGGCCGACGCCAGGCCGGCGCTGAAGCCCTCGCTGTCGGATACGTCAGCGTCCGCCCCGATGGTTGCCGGTTCGCAGCCGATCGTGCCGGCGAGCTCGTTCGACAGCCGCTTCTCGGCGGCGAAGTAGGAACACGCACAGAATCGCAGGGTGGGCAAAGGCGCTCTTCGCGCCGTGCCCACCCTTGTGATGTTTGCATTGTAGGGATGGTGGGCACGGCGCAAGAGCGCCTTTGCCCACCCTAAGAATTCACGAAGCTACCGCCTCACGCATACTTGCCGTGGCAGTGCTTGTACCGCTTGCCGCTGCCGCAGGGGCAATCCTCGTTGCGGCCGATCTTGCCCCAGGTCGCGGGGTTCTTCGGGTCGCGATCGGCGGCGGCGGTCGGCACCAGCGAGGCACCGGCGAACGCCATCTCGTCCTCACCGGTATTGGGATCGAGCTTGTGCGCTTCCATCGCCGGCAGCGGCGGCTGCTCGTCCGGCGGCACGATTTCGACGCGCATCAGCTGCGCCGTCACCGCTTCGCGCAGATGCGCGGTCATGGCCTCGTACAGCGCGAAGGCTTCCGACTTGTATTCCTGCAGCGGATCGCGCTGGCCGTAGCCGCGCAGGCCGATCACCTGGCGCAGATGATCGAGCATCACCAGATGCTCGCGCCACAGATGATCCAGCGTCTGCAGCAGGATGGTCTTCTCGACGTAACGCATCACGTCGGGGCCCCACTGCGCCACTTTGGCGGCCATGTGCTCGTCGACGCGCTGCTCGATGCGGGTCAGCAACTCCTCGTCGGCGATGCCCTCTTCTTTGGCCCATTCGTCGACCGGCAGGTCGATGTCGAGCACCCGCTTCAGTTCTTCCTTGAGGCCGGCGACATCCCACTGCTCGGCATAGGCGTGCTCGGGCACGTGCTTGGCGACGACGTCGTCGACGAAGTCGCGGCGCATGTCCGAGACCATTTCGGCCACGCTCTCGCTCTTCATCAGCTCGACGCGCTGCTCGAAGATCACCTTGCGCTGGTCGTTCTGGACGTTGTCGAACTTCAGCAGATTCTTGCGGATGTCGAAGTTGCGGGCCTCGACCTTCTGCTGCGCCTTCTCCAGCGCCTTGTTGATCCAGGGATGGATGATGGCCTCGCCCTCTTTCAGGCCGAGCCGCGTCAGCATGCTGTCGAGCCGGTCGGAGCCGAAGATCCGCATCAGGTCGTCTTCCAGCGACAGGAAGAATTTCGAGCGGCCGGGATCGCCCTGGCGTCCGGAGCGGCCGCGCAGCTGGTTGTCGATGCGCCGCGATTCATGGCGCTCGGAGCCCATGATGTAGAGCCCGCCGGGCTTTGTAACGGTCTTGGCCGGCTTCGAGCCCTTGGCGGGTTCGATCTCGACCACGTCCTCGGCCTTCAGCACGATCTCGCGGAAGCGTTCGACGTCGGCCTTGATCTGCTCGATCTTCGCGGCCTTCTCGGCCTCGTCGGTAATATCGGCGGTCTCGTGCAGGATCCGCATTTCCAGCGAACCGCCGAGCTTGATGTCGGTGCCGCGGCCGGCCATGTTGGTCGCGATCGTGATCGCGCCGGGCACGCCGGCCTCGGCGACGATATAGGCTTCCTGCTCGTGGAAGCGCGCGTTCAGCACCGCGAACAGTTTTGCCGGTTTTCCGGCGCGGGCGGCGTCGTACAGTTTCTGCATCGACTTCGGGCTTTCGAAGTCGAGCTGCTTGTAGCCGTGGCTCTTGAGGTAATCGGCGAGCACCTCGGACTTCTCGATCGAGGCGGTGCCGACCAGCACCGGCTGCAGCCGTGCATTGGCGCGCTCCACCTCGGCCAGGATCGCGGCGTATTTCTCGTTCTGGGTGCGGTAAACCTCGTCGTCCTCGTCGAGGCGGGCGACCTGTACGTTGGTCGGGATTTCCACCACCTCGAGCTTGTAGATGTCGAATAGTTCGTCGGCTTCGGTCAGCGCCGTACCGGTCATGCCGGCGAGCTTGGTGTACATCCGGAAGTAGTTCTGGAACGTGATCGAGGCCAGCGTCTGGTTTTCCGGCTGGACCTGGACGTGCTCCTTGGCTTCCAGCGCCTGGTGCAGGCCTTCGGAATAGCGGCGGCCCTGCATCATGCGGCCGGTGAACTCGTCGATGATGATGACCTCGTCGTCGCGGACGATGTAATCCTTGTCGCGCTGGAACAGCGAGTGCGCGCGCAGCGCCTGATTGATGTGGTGCACCACCGAGACGTTCTCGACGTCGTAGAGCGAGTCGCCCTTGAGCTGCCCGGCGTCGCGCAGCAGGGTCTCGATCTTTTCCATGCCGGCTTCGGTCAGCGTCACCGTGCGCTGTTTCTCGTCGACCTCGAAGTCGGTGGCCTTGTCGAGCTTCGGCAGGAAGGTGTCGATGGTGTTGTAGAATTCCGAACGGTCGTCGAGCGGACCGGAAATGATCAGCGGCGTGCGCGCCTCGTCGATCAGGATCGAGTCGACTTCGTCGACGATGGCGTAGGAATGGCCGCGCTGGACCATGTCCTCGAGCCGGTACTTCATGTTGTCGCGCAAATAGTCGAAGCCGTATTCGTTGTTGGTGCCGTAGGTGATGTCGCAGGCGTAGGAGTTCTTGCGCTCGCCGTCATCCAGCCCATGCACGATCACGCCGACGGTGAGGCCGAGGAAGCCGTAGATCTGGCCCATCCATTCGGAGTCGCGCTTGGCGAGGTAGTCGTTGACGGTGACGACATGGACGCCCTTGCCGGCCAGCGCGTTGAGGTAGACCGCGAGCGTCGCGACCAGGGTCTTGCCTTCGCCGGTCTTCATCTCGGCGATGTCGCCCTCGTGCAGCACCATGCCGCCGATCAGCTGCACGTCGAAATGGCGCTGGCCGAGCGTGCGCTTGGCCGCCTCGCGCACGGTGGCGAAGGCGGGAACCAGAATGTCGTCCAGCGTCTTGCCGCCGGCGAGCTGGGCGCGGAATTCGACGGTGCGGGCTTTCAGCGCCTCGTCGGAGAGCGCCGCGATCTCGGGTTCCAGTGCGTTGATGGCATCGACGCGGGATTGATATCCCTTGATCCGCCGGTCGTTGGCGGAGCCGAAAAACTTGCGGGCGAGCGCGCCGATCATGCCAAATTCCTGTCTTTACCGTTCGGCGTTGCCGCCGTGAGATGGTCCACCGGGGTGCCTATCAACTCATCGTGACGCATCGCGGCGCGGACCCGATCCGGGGAGCATCCGCCCAATGAGTGGGAATTCAGCAATCCAAGGTTCAATGGCCAAAACGCAGCCAAATACGCGCCATCGCCATTGACCCGGTTTTGCAGAGATATGGCTGTGCCAGAGGCTTGTCAACGGCGCGAACTCTCAAGGATTTCATCATTCTGACACCGTTTTCGCGTTGCCAAGGCTGGCCGATTGGGCGAGTGTCCCGCGGCCCCGAACAGCCCCCAGCTTTGAAGATAAGGATTTTCCATGACCACGTCGTTCCCGGAAATGAAACCCGGCCTGCGTCTCAGCGTCGCCACTGCCGCGTTAACCGGCGCGTTCGCCATGGTGCTGCTGGCCGCCCTGCCGGTGCGGGCGCAGGACGCCAACCCCGTGCTCGCCAAGGTCAACGGCGCCGAAATCCGCCAGAGCGACCTCACGCTGGCCGAGGAAGAACTGGGACCGAGCCTCGCGCAGATGGACCCGTCGACCAAGCGGGAAAACGTGCTGGCCTTCCTGATCGACATGAAGATCGTCGCCAAGGCCGCCGAGGACAAGAAGGTCGAAAACAACGAGGACTTCAAGAAGCGGCTGGCGTTTACCCGCAACCGGCTGCTGATGGACAGCCTGCTGGCGACCGAGGGCAAGGCCGCGACCACCGACGAGGCCATGAAGAAGGTCTATGAGGACGCCTCCAAGCAGATCACCGGCGAAGCGGAAGTTCACGCCCGGCATATCCTGGTCGAGTCCGAGGACGACGCCAAGGCGATCGCCGCCGAGTTGAAGAAGGGCGCCGATTTTGCCGAGCTCGCCAAGAAGAAATCCAAGGATCCCGGCGCTTCCGACGGCGGCGATCTCGGTTTCTTCACCAAGGACCAGATGGTGCCGGAATTCTCCGCCGTCGCCTTCACGCTGGAGCCCGGCAAGATCTCCGATCCCGTCAAGTCGCAGTTCGGCTGGCACATCATCAAGGTCGAGGAAAAGCGCAACCGGCAGGCCCCGGCGTTCGAACAGGTCAAGGCCCAGATCGAGACCTATGTGACGCGCAAGGCGCAGGCCGAGTACGTGGCGAAGCTGCGCGAAGCCGCCAAGGTCGAGCGCATGGACAAGCCCGCCGAGGCGGCCAAGACGGATACCAAGACCGACGCCAAGCCGGATGCCGCCAAGCCCGCCGACTCCAAGATGGCGCCCCCGGCGAAGAAGTAAGTTTTCCCGTCGTCCCGGCTCAAGGCCGGGACGACGGGCGGAACGTGATCGGGCGGCGTGCCCTCTCCCGTCGCAACGGTGAAAGTGATACAGAGCGCTTCCCTCGCCTCATAGCCGGAAGCCCTCATGTCCCTTGCTGTCTCCCCCCTCGCCCCGACCGATGTCCCCGAGATGCCCGCGATCGCGGGCGTCAGGCTCGCGACCGCTGCCGCGGGGATCCGCTACAAGGGCCGCACCGACGTGCTGCTGGCGTTGATGGACAAGGGCACCGCCGTTGCCGGCGTCTTCACCCAATCGAAATGCCCGTCGGCGCCGGTCGACTGGTGCCGGGCCAGACTGGGCCGCGGGGTTGCCCGCGCGCTGGTGGTGAACTCCGGCAACGCCAATGCCTTCACCGGCAAGACCGGGCGGCAGTCGACCGCGCTGACCGCCTCGATCGCCGCCAAGGCGGCCGGATGCAGCCTCAATGAGGTATTTCTCGCCTCGACCGGCGTGATCGGCGAACCGCTCGACGCCAGCAAATTCAACGGGGTGCTCGACACGCTGGCGGAAACGGCCGCGCCGGGCGATTGGATGGCCGCCGCCAAAGCGATCATGACCACCGACACCTTTCCGAAGGTCGCGACCGCAACCGTGAAGCTCGGGAAGGCAAAGGTCACCATCAACGGCATGGCCAAGGGCTCCGGCATGATCGCGCCCGACATGGCGACCATGCTGGCCTTCGTGTTCACCGACGCGCCGCTCAGCGCGGGCGCGCTGCAATCGCTGCTCAAGAGCGGCGTCGGGGACACCTTCAATGCCGTCACCGTCGACGGCGACACCTCGACGTCGGACACCTTGCTCGCCTTCGCCACGGGGGCCGCGAGTGCCGCCGGCGCGCCGAAGATCAGCCGGGCCGGCGACCCGCGCCTGAAGGCGTTTGCCAAGGCGTTCCACGCGGTGCTGGCCGATCTCGCCGAACAGATAGCCCGCGACGGCGAAGGCGCGCGCAAGCTGGTCGAGATCATCGTCGAGGGTGCTACGACGAAGAAATCCGCGCGAAGAATCGCGATGTCGGTGGCGAATTCGCCGCTGGTGAAGACCGCGGTCGCCGGCGAGGACGCCAATTGGGGCCGCGTAGTGATGGCGGTCGGCAAGGCCGGCGAGCCCGCCAACCGCGACAGGCTGTCGATCTCGTTCAACGGCATCCGCGTCGCCAGGAGCGGTGCGCGCGATCCGTCCTATGACGAGGCGGAAGTGTCCGCGGCGATGAAGAACCCGAAGATCCAGATCAGGATCGCGCTCGGCCTCGGCAAGGGCCGCGACCGCGTGCTGACCTGCGACCTCACCAAGGAATATGTCGCGATCAACGGCGACTACCGGTCGTAACACGGTGCACAACCGTCATCCCCGCGCAACGGCTTCCCGTTGTCGCTGGAGGCGCGCCTGAGAAGGCGCGCACCTCAGGGGTGAACGCAATCGCGTTCATCCCGGGGATGACGGCCGGGGGATGGTGCAGGCGAGCAGCCCTCAGTTGCTGATGCGGGCGTCGGAGATGGCCTTCTGGAACAGCGCATTCATCGCCTCCGAGATGCCCTGGGTCGGGGTGACCTCGAAGTAGAAGCCCGGTGACGCGCACTCCTCCATCTTCGTCGCGATCTCGCTGTTCACCGAGGCGGGGTCGTACGGCCCGGCATTGAACGGCTTGATCCAGGTATTGTACCAGGAGTTGGTCGGCAGATCGAGATAGGTGGTGTACAGCACCGCGACCTTGATGCCGCGGTCCTTCAATTGCTTGCAGAGCAAGGGATTGATCGGCGACTGGCATCGATTGCTCGACGCCTTTGGTTTGAGGCAGCCGCTGTTTTGTTCGTCGGCGACGCCGTCGGAGACGAAGAACAGATACTTCAGCGGTGACCCGGAGGTGCCGGTTCCCGGATTGGTGACCGCGCTGTTCATCGCCGGAAAAATGTTGGTGTATTGCGTATCCATGTCGTTGTTCTGGTTCTGACCCTGGACGGTCATCAGATCGATGTTGCCGGCGGCGGTCTTGGCGCTGCTCAAGGATGAAGACAACGCAAACAACGTCCGCAGGCCGGTGGTGCTGGCCGACGCGCCGAAGTCGTAGATCGCCATCCGGAACTGGTTGGTATAGGTCTGCGTGGCAGACGCGGTGTCCATCAATTGCTGTGTCGCCGTGCGCAGCACGTCGATCCGCGTCGTCACCCCGAGGGCCTTGGCCTTTTTATAGTAGTTGTTGTTGTCATTGACATCGTGACAGGCGAAGGCGCACTTGTCCGACGTATTGTTGACCATCTTCGTAACGTCGGCCGGGGTCGCGCCCACGCCCATCGACGGCGAATTGTCGAGCAGCAGATAGAAATCGATGTATTGCGGCATCTTGGAGACCGAGGTCGAGCTGCCGGTGACCGTCATCGTGGTCTTGCCCATGACGGTGAGAAATACCGTCGGGACATTGGCCGAGAATGTCACGGTGGAGGTGATGACCATGCCGGTCTTGCTCACGGCGGGAGTCACGCTGTTGAGCGTATAGCCGGTCACCCCGGACATGTTGCCGTCGAAGATCGCCTTCGCGTCGGTGACGCCGACCGCGATCGCGCCGTCCCCGGTCATCGCGCCCGCGGCAATGAAGGCTGGCGACTTTTTGGCGACCGATCCGACGCTGGCGGCGTCGATTGCCGATTGCAGTTTGCTCCTGAGCTGCGTCGCCCGGCTGTAATCGACCGCGCAGCCGATCGCCGACAGGATCGGCAACAGCGCCAGCGTGAAGATCACCGCGACGTTGCCGGATCTGTCACTGCGAAAGCGGCCGATTTCACGAAGGAGCTTGCGCATGAAGGGGTGCCTGACCGGTTCAAAATCCCGTGAAATCTAGGCGCGGCGCATTAAGGTTGGCTTATCCCGATCGCAGAAAAACGGGGCAAACAAACAGGTTGGCGGTAAGCACATTGCTGGTTAATGAAACCTTTCCGAAGGAGCGGCAAATCGCCGAACCGGCTTTCCAAAGCATCCGCCTGATATGACCGACATCAAGCTCACCCTCGTGGTCGCCTGCGCGCTGGTCGATGCCGACAAGCGCGTGCTGATCGCCCAGCGTCCGCAGGGCAAGGCGCTGGCGGGGCTGTGGGAATTTCCCGGCGGCAAGCTCGAGCGCGGCGAGCGGCCGGAACAGACCCTGATCCGCGAGCTGCACGAGGAAATCGGCATCACCGTGAAGGCGGACTGCCTGGCGCCGCTGACCTTCGCCAGCCACGCGTATGATGATTTTCACCTGCTGATGCCGCTTTACATCTGCCGGCGCTGGGACGGCGTGGTGGTCGCGCGCGAGGGCCAGCAACTGGCCTGGGTCCGCGCCAACAAACTGCGCGACTACCGGATGCCGCCGGCGGACATCCCGCTGATCCCGCATCTGATCGATCTGCTGATGTGACCCGACAAAGCGTACCATCGGCGGGGCGCAGCGGGGCCTGGACAAAAATCTCGAAAACAACCCCATGCGCAGTAAGGTTGAGGGTATCAAAATACCTCATATTGCGCTGAGACAGATCATTCCGGCGCAAGCCGCTTCACCGCCTCCGCCAGGCTCGCCTTCGCCGAACCCGGCTTCAGCGGCTGCTGCTGGCTCGCATGCGGCGCCCAGCCGGACAGCCAGATCACATCGAAGGTGGCACGGATGCGGCCGTCGGAATCCGCAAAACGCTCGCTGTAGATCTGCGCCATCCGCAACAGCGTGGCGCGGCGGGTCGGCGTCCGCCGCCGCTCGACCAGGATATTGGTGGCGCCCATCCGCCTGAGATCGGCCATCAGTGCGAAGGCGCTGTCGTAGCGTACCACGACACGGTCGACGTCGATGACCGGCAGCGCGAAACCTGTACGCTGCAGCAGCGCGCCGATCTCGCGCAGGTCGGCTGATGGAGCCACGCGGGGCGACACGCCGCCCTCGCATTCGGCTTCCGCGGCGGCAAAACTTTGCCGCAGCTCGGTCAGCGTATCGCCGCCGATCATCGCCGCCAGCAACAGCCCGTCCGGCTTAAGCGCGCGGCGGATCTGCGCCAGCACGCCGGGCAGATCGTTGACGAATTGCAGCGCCAGCGCGGACACTGCGAGATCGAGGATATCAGGCGAAAGCCGCAGCGGCTCGGATTCGAGGTCGGGCAGCGCGACGGGCGTAAGCTGATCGACGCGACCGGCCAGCACGTTGCGGAGTTGTTCGCCCGCAGTGCCGATATCAGCCGCCGTCCTGAACTCCCGGAGCACCGCGTGCAGCCGCTCCGACATATCCTCGGCGACGCGATCGAGCAGGAACGTCGCCGCGCCCAATGCAGCCGCGCGCGATTGCCGCGCCCGCAGCAAGGCGCGGTCGAACAAAACGGGGGCTGCGGTCGGGCTCGGGGCCATGGCGGGGTTGGTACGCCGAAGCAGTCGGTTCTGGCAATCCGGCGCTCAGCCTCGGCGGTGGCGAGCACCCCGCGGAAATGGCAGGATGACCGCGGTTGGGCGTCGATCGGGGACATGCAAGGTTTTGGGGCGGCCTTCGCTATCTTTTGCAATGGCGGCAATGCGGCCGCGTCTGATGGCGTCTTCGGCCAGTCTGACCTCGCGCCACACCAGTTCAGTCTGGAGACTGGTGGCCTGCCGCAGGCACTCGATGTCGGCGAACTGTGCCATGACGCAACTCCCTCGATGCGATCATTTTGCGCCGTTGCGGGCACGGTCGCCACCAGGACCGCTGGGGGTAGTTAACGGGGTGCTTCATGGGGCCCCGTGTCCCGGACGCGGTGCGGCGCGCTTGCGCTGCTCCGCAGAGCCGGGACCCAGATGCGGCATGGGCCCCGGCTCTGCAGCGCACCACGCCGCAAGTGCGGCGCGCTGCGCTGCGTCCGGGGCACGCGAGCGGCTTTGTTGCTTGAGAGTCGATAGAGCCAACGTTAGCCTCCCCATCCATGGACGCCCAGGCACCCCCATCCCGCTTCATCGCCAGCCATCTGCGCGGGGCGCTGAAGGCGTGCCGCGGCGCCTGGCAACTGACCTCAAAGCTTGCGCTCGACCTCGCGCTGCCGACCTTGTGCGTCGCCTGCCGCGAGCCGGTCGACGGCGAGGGCGTCTGTGCGCAATGCTGGGCCAAATTGTCGTTCATCGCGCCGCCTTATTGCCCGCGGCTCGGCATTCCCTTCGTCTACGATCCCGGCCCGGATCTGCTGTCGATGGAGGCGATCGCCAATCCGCCGGCCTATGCGCGGGCCCGCGCCGCGGTGCGCTATGACGACATCGCGCGCACGCTGGTGCATGCGCTGAAATACCAGGACCGCACCGATCTCGCGCCGGCGATGGGCCGCTGGATGGCGCGGGCCGGCCGCGAACTGCTCGGCGAGGCCGACGTGCTGGTCCCGGTGCCGCTGCATTGGCGGCGGGGCTGGAGCCGCCGCTACAACCAGTCCGGCGCGCTGGCGCGGGTGATCGAACGGCAGACCGGCGTCAAACTGGCGTCCGAGGCGCTGCGGCGGGTGCGGCCGACCCAGCAGCAGATCGGGCTGTCGCGGTCGCAGCGCGCCAGCAACGTGCAGGGCGCCTTCAAGGTCGCGCCCGACCGTGCCGCCGAGGTTCACGGCCGCCGCGTGGTGCTGATCGACGACGTCCTGACCACGGGAGCGACGACCGATGCCTGCGCACGGGCGCTGTTGCGCGCGAAAGCTGCTTCGGTCGACGTGCTGGTGTTCGCGCGGGTTGTGGACACCTTCAAAGCCCCCATATAATCAGATACTTCGAGCCGGCTGACCTGCAACAATTACTTGCAGCAACTACTTGCAGCAATTACTTGCAACAACAGAGCGCGCGACATGACCGCTGCCATCGAAATCTATACCCGTCCGGGCTGCGGCTATTGCACCGCCGCCAAATCGCTGCTGACGCGCAAAAAAGCCGCGTTCACGGAACACGATGTCGCCATCGATCCGGCGCTTCGCCAGCAGATGTGGGATCGCGCCGGCATGGGCGCGACCTTTCCGCAGATCTGGATCGGCGAGACCCATGTCGGTGGTTGCGACGAGCTCTATGCCCTCGACCGCGCGGGCAAGCTCGATTCCCTGCTCGCGGGCGAGAAGGCCAGTTGATGAGCACCGAGCCAACCTTCACCGCTGCAATGGTGCAGATGTGCAGCGGGCTGTTGCCCGAGGCCAATCTCGAGCAGGGCACCAGGCTGATCCGGCAGGCCGCCGCGGAGGGCGCCGATTATGTGCAGACCCCCGAGGTCAGCAACATGATCCAAGCCAACCGCAAGGCGCTGTTCGAGCATCTCGCGTCCGAGGAAGACGATCTGTCGCTGAAAGCCTATCGTGCGCTCGCGGCTGAACTCAAAATCCATCTCCATATCGGTTCACTGGCGCTGCGCTTCTCGCCCGAGAAGGCCGTCAACCGCTCGTTCCTGATCGGGCCTGACGGCCTGGTGCTGGCGAGTTACGACAAGATCCACATGTTCGATATCGACCTGCCCGGCGGCGAAAGCTATCGCGAATCCGCCAATTACCAGCCGGGCGAGACGGCCGTGATCTCGGACCTGCCGTGGGGCCGCATCGGGCTGACCATCTGCTATGACATGCGCTTTCCGGCGCTGTACCGCGCGCTGGCCGAGACCGGCGCCGCGTTCCTGACCGCGCCGTCCGCCTTCACGGTGCGGACCGGCGAAGCGCACTGGCATACGCTGCTGCGCGCTCGCGCCATCGAAAACGGCTGCTTCGTCTTCGCCGCGGCGCAGGCCGGCACCCATGAGAGCAAACGCCAGAGCTACGGCCATTCGCTGATCATCGCACCCTGGGGCGAAATCCTCGCCGAGGGTTCGGGCACCGAGACCGGCATCATCATGGCGAAAATCGATCCCGCTTTGGTGGAGACCGCGCGGAAAACCGTGCCGTCGCTGCAGCATGGCAGGCGTTTCAGCGTCGCCGACCCCAAGGCCGGCCCCGAACATCTGCATCTGGTGCGGGGATCATCTGCATGATCCGGTACAGCCTGCATTGTGATCGCGGCCATAGCTTCGAAAGCTGGTTCCAGAGCTCGTCGGCCTATGAGAGCCAGGAGAAGCGCAAGCTGGTGAACTGCCCGGTTTGCGGGTCCGCCAGGGTCGAGCGCGCGATCATGGCGCCGCAGATCGTCAGCAAGAAGGGCCGCGTCAGCCGAAGCAACGATGCGCCGGTGCCGGTCCAGCCCACGGAGGTCATCGCCCCGGGATCGACTCCGCTACTGATGGCGCAGGAGCGTGAGCTGCGCGCCAAGCTGAAGGAATTGCGCGACCATA